>NZ_VFWS01000460.1:0-1274 GCF_006443065.1 Mesorhizobium sp. B1-1-5
GCCTTATGTCATAGACGATGAGGCGATCTCGCGCGCTCATCGCCACGTCGCCAGGCGCTGCGCCGAACAGCCAGTCGCCGACGACCTTGACGGCGGAGGCATCCGAGGCGCCGGAGGTCAGCGACAGCAATACCGCTGCCGCAAGCACGACGCAGGCGAGCGCGATGACCAGACGGGCGCGCCCGGAACGGTCACCGTCGCTGGCCATCTTCCTCTCCGCCGGCCCGGCGATCGACTGGTCGACCATGCCGCGCAGTCCGTAATCTGCGTGCCATAGAGCGCGGCGGCGAGGTCGTGGACGGCGTCGGCCGTGCGTGGTCCGAAGCCGAGCAGATAGCCGCCGTCGATGCGGATCAGCTTGCGCGCGGTTCCGGCCGGCGTCGAGGCGATCGACGCGTTGCCGAACAGTTCATCGTCCGATACCGGCGGCCCGGCATTGCTCATCATCAGGATCGCGTCCGGCCTGGCGGTGACAACAGCCTCGTCTGACAGTTGCTTGTAGCCGGAGAAGCCTTCGATCGCGTTGACGCCGCCGGCCAGCTTGATGATGCCGTTGGCCGCGGTATCGCTGCCGGCCGCCATGATCTTGCCGCCCTGCATCGACAGCACGAACAGCACGCGCTTGCGCTTCTTGATCGAGGCCGTCTGCTTTTCCGCCGTCTGCAGCTTGGCATCGATCTCCCTGGCCAGCGCTTCGGCCTTGGCGTCGGCGCCGAGCGCCTTGCCGACCACGCGGACCTTTTCGAGGATGCCTTCACGGTCGTACCGGTCAGGCACTTCGATGAAGGGGATGCTCGTCTTCTTCAGCACGTCGAGCGCCTCCTTGGGGCCGCTGCCGTGCAGCGCCAGCATGCCCGAAGGGTTGACCGACAGCACACCCTCCGGCGACAGCTGGCGCATGTAGCCGACATCTGGCAGGTCGAGAGCTGCTTTCGGATAGCGGCTGGTGGAATCGCGCGCCACAAGATGCTTTTCCTCGCCGAGCGCATAGACGATCTCGGTGATCGAGCCGCCGATGGACGCGATCCTGGTGGGATCGGCGAAGACGGAGACACCGTCGCCGGCGTTGGCCGGCTGCGGTGCGCCGAAGGCAAGGGAAAGACCGAGCATCGGGCCAAGCATCGATCCGCGCACAACCGTCAATCCGGTGAGAAGACCCATCATCGTTTCCTCAGGCTGCGGTCGGGCTTGGAATGCGCGGCAGGTTCTCGGCCAGGAAGCGCCAGTCGTCGCGCTCACCCTCTCCTTCAGGGCGCTTGCCGAAGAACTGGATG
>NZ_VFWS01000461.1:0-1273 GCF_006443065.1 Mesorhizobium sp. B1-1-5
CCGTTAAGGCTAGGTTTAAGGCCGGACCGTACGAGTGTCGATTGGCCGGAAAGGCCCGGCATTCCTGCCAGAGGCGATGGGGATGAGCACAGCCAGCAACGGCGCTTCAACCTGGAAGTCCGACATAGCGTTTGCGTTGCTTGCCGCCTTGCTGCTGCTGGCGCTTGATCTTTATGCCGGATTCCCGCAACTGGCCAACCCGGCCGGCGACAATGACAGCCTGCTGCAACTGGTGGAGGTTCGCGACCTCCTGGCCGGCCAGGGCTGGTTCGACCTGCACCAGTACAGGATGGGGCTGGAGGGTGGCTTCGTCATGCACTGGTCGCGGCTGCTCGACGCCCCGCTGGCGCTCGGCATGCTTGCCCTGTCGGCCCTGACGGGCAGTGCCGCTTTGGGCGAGCAGGTCGTGCAGGTGCTTTGGCCCCTCCTGCAATTCTGGCTCGCGCTGTTCTCCATCATGCGCGCCGCGCGCGCTTTCGCCGGCGAGCACGCGGTCCTGCCCGCCGCGGTGGTCGGCGGAGCGGCCTTGTATTATCTCGGAATCTTCTCGCCCGGCGCGCTCGATCACCACAATGTCCAGCTGATGCTGACCCTGGCCGGCCTGGCTTTGCTGCTTGAAGCCCCTCGCCACCGGACCGCCGCCCTGTTTGCCGGCGCGTGCGCCACCCTGGCATTGGCGATCGGCATGGAAAGCGCCCCCTATGCTGGAACCCTGGGCGCCATCGTCGCCCTGCTGTTCCTCGTCAGCGGTGGCGGCGAAAGGCTGATCGCCAGGGATTTTGGCTTGGGCGTCACCGCCGTCTCGGCCCTTGTTTTCATCACTACCATACCGGCGTCGGCATGGGGGCAGACGCAGTGCGACACCTTCTCGACCGTGCACTTCGTGGTTGCCGCGCTTGCCGGCGCCGGCCTTGCGGTCATCGCCTCATGGGGCGCCGCCAATGCGACGTACGGCCGTCGCCTGGTCTCGCTCGGCCTGCTGGCGTTCGTGCTTATCCTTGTCGTGATGTTTCTGTTCCCGCAATGCCTGGCTGCCCCCTATGCCGGCCTCGACCCGCGCCTCCAGCAGATGTGGCTCGGTCATATCGACGAAGCGCAGTCGATATTCCAGCTCGTCGCGGCCGATCCGGCCAGAGCGGTGGCGCGCTTCGCGACGCCGCTGGTGGCGATCGTCCTGATGGCGCTGCGTCTCGGCAAGGGCGGCTGGCGGCGGCAGGACAGTCTCGTCGGCGCGCTGCTGGTGGTGGCTTTCCTGGTCAGCGCCTGGGAGGTC
>NZ_VFWS01000462.1:0-1272 GCF_006443065.1 Mesorhizobium sp. B1-1-5
CTATTCCAGAGCAATTAAACTTAGGTGCCGAAACGCCGCCAAAATTAGGCCCTGGGTACACCAGCTATTAACCACCAGGCCGCAACGCCTCGATCACGGCCAGCGGCGTTCTCACGGTTCCAGGGCCTTGAGTCCCGCCGGAACCGTATACCGGCTGCCGTCATAGCGCAGCCGGTAGGTTTGGCTCACGGACTTGCCGGGGTGGGACTGGCACTCGCCATTGCTGTCGGGCAACGGATTGTCGGTATCCATCCGTTCGACCACCGCGATGTCGTGGTAGCCATGATGTTTGGCCGGGCTCATCGCCAGGCTCACCTGACTGATATGGAAGGATCCGGCGCAATTGGTATCGCCCTCGCCGCCATTGCCGGCCACGACCAGGCCATCGAGCACCATCCGCAGGGCATCGCCGTCCTCGGCATAGAGCCGCAGGTCGGTTTCACTGAAAGGGTTAGGCAGCGAATTGTTCGCCATTTCGATGCGCAGGCCGAAGGCGGAGACATCGGGCGCCAGCGCATACCGGCCGGTATCAAGTTCGAACTTGCGGATGGCGATGGCATCATCATTCATCAGCCCGGGCTGCAGCAGACGCTGGCGCACCTGCCGGCTTTTCCTGTCGATGACCAGAAGCTCGATATCGCCGGCATGCGCGTAGTCGCTGGGTTGCGAACTGTCCATCAGCGGCACCGCGACCAACAGCAGGGCCTCATGGGCGGGCCAGATCTTGCAGACCAGCCCCGGCGGGTCGCCAAATGCGGACGTCAGGGCGATGCTGGTGTGGGGTTCGAGCGTGAACGAGGCACCGTCAGCGCTCTTGCGGGCCTTGGGATAAGCCTGCTGCACCAGGGCAGCGGCATCGCCGCAATCGGCTGCAGCCCAGACGGGCGACAGACTGGCCGCGGCAAGGCCGAGGACAAAAGCGCGCAACAGCATTCGCATGGACTTCTCATTCATTTGCGGACTTTGCAGATCGCCGGCTTCACTGAATATCAGCAAATCCTAGTGGCCGGTCATTTTGACGATGATCGGAATGACCGCGATCATCAGCACCACCGGCAGGATGCAAACCACGACCGGCACCGACATCTTGGCCGGCAAGGCATGCGCCTTTTCCTCGGCCAGCGACATGCGCTTGTGGCGCATCTCGTCGGAAAAGACGCGCAGCGCCCCCGACAGGCTGGTGCCAAGCTCCTTGGACTGTTGCAGCAGCGTGGCGAAGGAGCGCACCTCGTCCAGGCTCAGGCGATCGGCGAGCGCCTTCAGTGCATCGTC
>NZ_VFWS01000463.1:0-1271 GCF_006443065.1 Mesorhizobium sp. B1-1-5
ACACGATATGGTTGGCGAGCCGCGGCGAGCGGCGGCCGGTGAGATCGATCAGCGCGATCTCGGAGGAGCCGCCGCCGATGTCGAACAGCACGACGCCCTGCGTGTCGCGCTCGACCAGCGAACCGCAGCCGGACACCGCCAGCCGCGCTTCGGTCTGTCGGTCGATGATTTCGAGCTTGAGGCCAGCCTCGCGCTCGACGCGCTCCAGGAACTCGACGCCGTTCGCCGCCGAGCGGCAGGCCTCGGTGGCGATCAGCCGCGCCTTCCTGATCTTGCGGTTGCGCAGTTTCTCGCCGCAGACCTTCAGGGCCTCGACCGCGCGGTCCATCGCCGGTTGGCCGAGGCGGCCGCTGGCCGTGAGCCCCTCGCCCAGTCGCACGATGCGCGAAAAGGCGTCGATGACACGAAACTGGCCATGACGCGCCGGCACGGCGACCAGCAGCCGGCAATTGTTGGTGCCGAGATCGAGCGCGGCAAATACCGGCAATTCCGGCATCGTCGGGCGACGGGCCCCCGGTTCGGGCCGAGCCACCGCGATGGGCGGTGTGGCTATGCCTGCAGGCGCCGCGCCAGCCGCGGCGGCGCGTGGCGCCGGCGCCCCATTCGCCGCGGGACGGATATCGTCGCGCGCAAAAACCTTGCGCCCGCGCCGGCGTTTGCGCCTTTTCTTGGCCTTGCCCTTTTGGTGGTGGTTCGCGTCGCTCGCCTGCCCGTCGGCGGAGCGTGGCTCCGTCGGGCGGCGTTGCTGCCATTTGGCGGTCCCCGGGCCTGCCGGCCTCGGGGAAGCGCTGGACGCGCCCACCTCCGGCGCGCCGGCGCCGGTGTCGCGGTCTTCCACTGTCGTTCCTTCCGGCGCCGCGCGAACCGGCGAACGGACGCAGCAGGCGCTTCTTTGTTTCAAGTTGCCGCCAGACTAACAGCGCCGGCCCGGATCACCAAGTGCCGCGTGGCACGAATTTTGCCGGGCTGTCCGCAAACCGCCCGCTGCCGCGTCTTACGCAAAGTGGGGGTAAACAGCGACTTTCAGCACAAATGCGTGTGGGGACGGTCGCATGGCCGGGCCGATATTCCCGCTCGGCTGTCGATTTTCCGCCTCTCGACGACGATAACGATTGCGGCTTGCCATGGCGGCAAGGGCCGGCGGTTGAATAGCCGGCTTCGATGAGGCATCTCTGAAATAGAGGGGGCAAAGCGATCGGAATCGCCGACCGCTTTCCCGCAATGACAGCGAAGGCAACGGGCCCGCAACGCATGGCAGTCAGGCAATGAAC
>NZ_VFWS01000464.1:0-1271 GCF_006443065.1 Mesorhizobium sp. B1-1-5
CGTCTCCAAGGGGCAGGCGGACGAGTTGCAGGTCGCCTGCACCTTGGAGACGCCTAGCGTGTTGCCGACGGCGATGACCGCCTTTTCGAAAACCGACTGGTCCTTGCCCACGCCCTTCAGCACCGCCGTGTCGCCCTGGACGACGACCTGCACGCCGTCGGTACCGAGCTTGTGCGAATCGAGTTCTTTCTTGAGCGTATCGGCGCTGGGTGCCGCTTCCTCGTCACCGCCTATGCCGAGCTTTTTGCCGACGCTCTTGACGAAATCGAACATACCCATCTCCAGGTCTCCTTGCTGTGGCAATGAGTAAACCTTGCATCTGCAAAGCGAAATTGAAAGCGGGTTCACGCGCGCGATTGGTGTGTTGCTTAATCGTTCTCTACCCGGCCGCGCAGTTTCTTGATGGTGCCGCGTCCGGCCTTGCTCTTCAGCCGCCGTTCGACCGCGCCTTTCGACGGTCTCGTCTTCTTGCGCGGCGGCGGTGGCGGCTCGGCCGCCTTGGCGACCAGCGCCGTCAGCCGCGCCCGTGCATCCGCCCGGTTCTGCTCCTGCGTGCGGAAGCGTCCGGCTTCGATGACGATGACGCCGTCCTTGGTGGCGCGCTGGCCGGCAAGCCTGATCGTGCGTTCGCGCACGCGCTCCGACAGGCCGGGTGCGTTGCGTGCATCGAAGCGCAGCTGCACCGCCGTCGCCACCTTGTTGACGTTCTGCCCGCCGGGGCCGGAGGAGCGGATGAAATCCTCGTGCAGATCACCCGGATGGATCACGGCATCGTCGGCAATGATGATTGTGTCGTCGCTCGTCATGCCGCAGTCATGGCGCGGCGCACGAAAAAAGAAAAGGCCCGATCGGGACCGGGCCTTGCGAGGATGGCTGAGCCTGGCGGGCGATTATTCCGCCGCTTCCCGCATGTGCGGCGCCGCGCCGAGGACGGAGGCGTCGACATGGCTTTCGAACTTCTCGAAATTGACGGCGAACATGCCGACCAGCCTTGCCGCTTGCCGGTCATAGGCCGATTTGTCGGCCCAGGTCGATCGCGGGTCGAGGATGGCGGCGTCGACGCCCGGCACCGCCACCGGCACCTCGAAACCGAAATTGGCGTCGGTACGGAAACCGGTCGTCTTCAGAGAGCCGTCGAGTGCCGCGGCAAGCAGCGCGCGCGTCGCCTTGATCGGCATCCGCCTGCCTGTGCCGTAGGCGCCGCCAGTCCAGCCGGTGTTGACCAGCCAGCAATCGGCACCGTGCTGCGCGATCAGCTCGCGCAGCAGATT
>NZ_VFWS01000465.1:0-1269 GCF_006443065.1 Mesorhizobium sp. B1-1-5
AGCACCGGAAACTGCGACGAGGGCCGCAGCTGAGCCGAGAAGAAGGCTCTTGATGTTCATTTTCTGACCTCCAGTCAGAATCGCACGGGAAAGGCGAGCCAGTCCGACCTGTTTTGGAGTCAACTCATTGTTATTGCGATGTTTTTCTGAAAAAAATGAGCTCAGTATGTGCTCGCGCCCATTTCACCAAAGGCGTTTGTTGGCGAACGCGTGGCCGGATCCGGATTTGAGATAACGCTCGAAAGAAGTCGCGTTGGCTTGGTCCGAGAAAGCGACGTAAGTGACGATTCGCCAGGGCCGGAACTTGGAAGTATGACTGGATTTTCCGGAGTTATGGTCGACAAGTCGTTGCTTCAGGTCCGACGTGATGCCGATATAGCGCTCGCCCTCCGCGGCTTGGCTCTCAATCAGATATACGTACCACACGACCAGCCCTCCTTCGCCAAGGCTTCGGAGGGCATCCTCTGCGCCATCCTGCTTCGCGCAAACGTTGGGGCTTGTCCTGCGAAGCTCGGAGAGCGAAGCAGGACGAAGCGGCGTTGTAACGTGTCAGCGAAGCGGGAACCGTTGTAGCCCTCCTTCGCCAAGGCTTCGGAGGGCATCCTCTGCGCCATCCTGCTTCGCGCAAACGTTGGGGCTTGTCCTGCGAAGCTCGGAGAGCGAAGCAGGATGGCGGAGAGGATGGGATTCGAACCCACGAGAAGCTTTTGACCTCTACTCCCTTAGCAGGGGAGCGCCTTCGACCACTCGGCCACCTCTCCGTCGCGCCGGTGGATAAAGAAAACCGCCGGCACAATCAACAAGCCGGCGCCATAATCAGCGAAAAATCGGCGGGCCTGCGTTCTCCCGCCGCTTCAGATGGCGATTCTGCGGCAATCGCCTGGCGGCCGACTCAGCTGCCCGCCGCATTTCCGTCGGTCCTTTGCCGGATTCGGGCGGATCCAGCCTTACGCGGACCTCGATGGTTAACGAGAGCTTTCGGAGTGAGGCCAAATCGTGTCATTTGTGCAACAACCCCCGGCGATAGCGCCCGGACGGCCCTCGCTGTGGCACGATCGTGGTTGAACGGCGCCGGCTCATGGGTAATGTCAGCTTCGAAGGAGCGGCGCGGTGCGCATCTTTTTCGGTAGTGGGGATGGGGCAGGGAACGCTGTCCTTCAGCAAAAAATACCCAGACCCGTTTTTTAACTTTTGACTGGAGGTCAGAAAATGAACATCAAGAGCCTTCTTCTCGGCTCAGCTGCGGCCCTCGTCGCAGTTTCCGGTGCT
>NZ_VFWS01000466.1:0-1268 GCF_006443065.1 Mesorhizobium sp. B1-1-5
GCATAAGATTTTGAGTTATGCTTATATCCGTTCATGCAAAAGCTCAACCCCTTTCGAGTCGAAAGCGCCCTCAGGCCAGCTTCACGCGAGCCGGCCAGCGCTCATTCCCTTTCGCCCCGGCTGTCCTGCTCCCCGGCCAGGGCGAAGCGTGAGGCTGATTGCCCCGATGCATCAGCCGCACGTCCGGTCCGCCCGTCACCGGCGGCCGGAACGGCCGGAGCCGCCGCTCCCCGCGGCTCCGGCCCCAATTCAGCGCGGCGCGGGTCCGCTCCCTGATACGCACCGAGGACGGCGCCGTGATCCTGCTCGACAGGCTGACGGGCAGGGCGGTTTCCGCACCCGACCGGGTGACGGCAGAGGCGCGGCTGGCGCGCCTCGCCGCGCTGGACGGCCGGCCGGGCTGAGGCCGCCAATCCAACGGCCGACAGGCCGGATCGAACCCGACAATGCCCACCGCCTGCGGCGGGCCGACACCGACACTCGCTGGCCGCGTCGCGCGCTGCCGCGGCCGCGCAATGGACGGAGACCAGGACATGGCACTTTACGGCGACAAGGAATTGCAGGCGATCGCCGGCTGGCTGACGGACGGACTTTCCGCCTCGCGCATCGCGGCTCGGTTCAGCGCGTCGCGAGGCAGCCCGGTGTCGCGCGACGCCATCATCGGCATCGTTCACCGCAACGCCATGCTGAGTTCGATCGGCTTTGCCAACAGCAAACGCATCGCGGCAGCCGAGAGGGCGAATGACAAGGCCGCCGACCGCGCCGCCAAGGCCGGACGCAAGCGCGTGCCGAAGGGTGAAGGCGCGGAGCGCCTCGCAGCGCGCGAGGCCGGCGTGCTGATGGCGGACGGGCAAGCCTACCGCCTCGAGGTACCGGTGCCGCGGCGAAGCCCGATCGGCCGCCAGCCGCATGGCGTGGCAATGCGCTTCGTCGACTGCCTGTTCGGCCGCTGCCGCGCTCCGCTTGACCTGACGCTGGAGCAAAATCCGGAAAACGATGCTCCCGGAGGCCGGCCGGGCGTCCACATGCTGTGCTGCGGCATGCGCACAAGGGCGATGAAAAGCTACTGCACCTATCACCAGGCGCGCTTCCACCGGCGTGTCTGCGAGGCGGGGTGAGCTACCTTCCCCCGTTCTCGGGAGACGATGCCGGCAGGAGGCAACGCCGGTCAGGATTGGGAACACATCCGAGAGCTTGGGAGATTGGTTCAGATGCAAGGTATCGAAGCGTTGGCGCCTCTCATTGGCCTGCTAAGCATTTCTCTCCAT
>NZ_VFWS01000467.1:0-1268 GCF_006443065.1 Mesorhizobium sp. B1-1-5
GACCATCATGTCGTCGTTACGCTGCGGTGCGGCGGAGGCGGGGGCGTTGCCGCTCAGCGAACGTACGAAGGCTGCAAGCTCCCAAATCTGATCATCGGGTATCTTGTTTCGGAAGCTAGGCATGCCGTTAGGCCGCCCGTCCCGGATCGTTGCGTGGATACTCTCGATCGAGCCGCCGTAAACCCACTTCTCATCCATCAGCGCCGGTCCCATGCCGCCGCCGCCATTGGCATGGCACCCCGAGCAATTGAACCAGCTGAACAGGCGCTTGCCCTCGCTGAGATGAAAGGCGTTGGCCTCGAAGCTGGCCGCCTTGTTGTCGCTCGGGAGCGGCCTTTGGCCGCCTGGCTCCAGCGCAGTCACCGGCGTTGGCTGTTGGCCGGACCCAAGGGCCGATTGCGGACGTGTGTCGCGCTCTTCCCGCTGGCAAGCGGCAAGGGCCAGCATCGCCGACAAGAGCACGGTGAGGTTCCGCCTCATCGGTCCGCGCTCCCGCCGGTATCAAGGCGCGGCACACCGTATCGGGCCAGGGTCGCGTCGATCTCAGCCTTGTGCTTGGCAAGGGCTGCATCCACTTCGTCGCGCAGCGCGTCGTCCCCGCGTCGGACGCCCATGGAGATGTCGTAGACCATTGGCAATTGAGGCCCGTCGATTCGAGGTGTCACGGGCGTGATGCGCAGCGGTGTCTTCTGCTTGGCGATGAAATAACCAGCGAGCGGGCCCCAGACGACGGCAACATCGATCTCGCCGCTGGCCACCGCCTCGACAATGCGCGCGGGCGGGTTGGGAGCCGAATAGTCGCCATAGACTGGATAGCCGACGAGATGACCGACAATGCCGCGGCGGCCGAGTGCCTGGGCCGGTGGGGAGTTGGCCCCGTCATCGCCGATGAGCTGCACGCCGATGCGCAGAGTGCGCAGGCGTGGATCGTTGAAAGACGTGATCTCGGGACTGTCCCGCCGCGTCACGAAGACATAGGTCGAGCGGTAATAGGGAGCGGTGGCGCGGAGAATTTCGAGATTGGCGGGAGTGCCAGGTATGAGATCGCACAGGCCTGCCTTGAGCGTGTTGCGAACGAAACCGCGGCGTTGGGCCCACCAGGTATAGGAAAGTCTTGCATCCAGCTCTTTGGCGATGATCTGGGCAATCTTGTTTTCGAAGCCCTGTCCAGCGGCGTTGGAAAACGGCATGTTGTTAGGGTCGGCACATACCTTGAGTTCACGTGCGTCGGCGGCAACCGCGAAGAGCAGCGAGTCAAACGCTACCAC
>NZ_VFWS01000468.1:0-1264 GCF_006443065.1 Mesorhizobium sp. B1-1-5
CGCCAGGATACGGAAGAAAGGGTTGAGCAGAAAACGTCCGGCCAGCACCAGGCCGATGATCGCGGCAAGGCCGATACCGACCTCGGCCAACCGCTCCGACAGGCTGGTGTCGGTGCCGCCTGGCGCCAGGAACGCGATCAGGGCCAGCAGCGGCACGATCGCCAGATCCTCCAGCAGCAGGATGGAGACGATGCGCTGGCCCTTGGGCGAGGCGATTTCGCCGCGCTCTTCCAGAAGCTGCATGACGATCGCCGTCGAGGTCAGCACGAAGCCGGCTCCGGCGACGAAGGATTGCGCGATGGAAAAGCCTCCGGCTATTCCCACACCGGTCAGCAAGACCGCGCAGACCCCGACCTGAAGCGCGCCCAGGCCGAAGATCTCGCGGCGCAAGCCCCAGAGCCGCGACGGCTGCATCTCCAGCCCGATAATGAACAGGAACATCACGACGCCGAGCTCGGCGACGTGGAGGATGGCTCCCGATTCGGAAAACACACCGATGCCGAACGGGCCGATCACCACGCCCGCGGCCAGATAGCCGAGAATCGAACCCAGGCCCATACGTTTGAAGATCGGAACGGCGACAACACCCGCGGCGAGCAGCGCCACCACCTGAACAAGCTCGCTGCCCGCTGCCTCTGCCGCCATTCCCGCCATTCCGCTCGTTTGAGGACCGCAGCCTGTGCGGTCGGGTCAAGACGCCTCGGATCAGGCGCCAGCGCCCCAAGGATAGGGGCTTCGGCGGGCATGTAACAGCCCGAATCCTGCGGCGGGCAATGTTGCAGGCACGTTACACAAGTTGAGCGCGAGGCCGCGTTGCGTCTGGCTGCAATCGGAGGTTAAGCACGCTCGGCTTCGGCCAGTGGAGGGTGTGGCGATCAAGCCGCGCCCTTTTTGAGGAGATGACTGACATGAAGAAGTTTTTGCTCGTTGCCGTCGGCCTGGCGGTGCTCGCCGGCTCGGCTTGCTCCAAGGCGCCTGAGTGCACGGCCGAGGTCGCCACCAAGAAGGCGCAGGACATGGCCGCCGCGCTGCAGGAGGCGGTTACCAAGGATCCGTCCAAGGCGGCCGATCTGACGGCCAAGGTGCAAGAGGTGACGACCAAATATCAGGGCACCACGACCCTGGCCGACGCCTGCAAGGCCTATGATGAGGTGACGGCGGCGATCAAGGGCTGATCGTTCCTATCGACGTCTTCAAAAGGAGGCGGTGGCGATGGGCCGCCGTCTCTTTTTGTGTTTGGTTACAGGCGGTTGATACGCGCTCA
>NZ_VFWS01000469.1:0-1263 GCF_006443065.1 Mesorhizobium sp. B1-1-5
GATCTGCGACCGGCTGCTGGTCATTTGCCAAGGGAAGGTTTCCCCGCCGCTGGAGCGCAAGACGACCGATCGCGAGGAGATCGGACTTCTGATGACGGGCCGCGGCATGACCGACGGCGCATTGGCGAACGGAGGTGGCAACAATGCGCTTCAGGATTGAACAAAGGCCGGAGCCCTCCTCGCTGATGCGCGTCGCCGCGCCCGCACTGGCGACCCTGTTGACCGTCATCGTCGGATCGATTTTCTTCGCCTCCCTCGGACATGATCCGCTGGCGACCCTCCATGCCTTCTTCATCGAGCCGCTCTCTTCCATGAACGGCCTGTCCGAATGGCTGCTCAAGGCCTCGCCGCTGATCCTCATCGCTTGCGGGCTGGCGGTCGGCTTCCGCGCCAATGTCTGGAATATCGGCGCCGAGGGCCAGTTCACCATGGGGGCAATCACGGCCAGCGGCGTGGGGCTTTTCTGGCCGAACCCCGAAAGCGTGCTGCTGTTGCCGCTGATGTTCATCGCCGGCATGGGCGCCGGCATGGCCTGGGCGGCAATCCCCGCCTTTCTGCGCGCCCGCATGAACACCAACGAGATCCTGGTCACGCTGATGATGACCTATATCGCGACGCTGTTCCTGTCCTATCTCGTGCACGGACCGTGGCGCGATCCGGCCGGCTTCAACTATCCGCAGACGGCACTTCTGCCGACGGCGGCCCTGTTCGAATCCTTTGACCCCGCCTATCGCCTCAACCCGTCGATCTTCATCACGGTCGTCGCCGTGCTCCTGATGTGGCTGTTCACCGACCGCAGCTTCCTCGGCTACAAGATGTCGGTGAGCGGGGCTGCACCGCTTGCCGCCCGTTATGCCGGCTTTCGCGAATCGGCTGCGGTCTGGATCGGACTGCTGGCGGGAGGTGCCGCGGCCGGCATCGCCGGCATGGCGGAAGCCGCCGGGCCGCTCGGGCAGCTCTCGCCTCAGATTTCGCCAGGCTACGGCTTCGCGGCCATCATCGTTGCCTTCGTCGGACGGCTGAACGCCTTCGGTATCGTGCTTGGCGGGCTGTTGATGTCGCTGCTTTTCCTCGGCGGCGAAGGTGTGCAGATGACGCTCGGCCTGCCTTCGGCCCTGACGCGGATCTTCCAGGGCATCCTGCTGTTCTTCCTGCTCGCCGCCGACTTCTTCATCTTCTATCGCGTTCGACTGGTGCGACCCGTCCGGGACACGCATGCGCTGGAGACGGCACGATGAGCGGATTTCGGATCGTGCGGGAGAC
>NZ_VFWS01000047.1:0-36057 GCF_006443065.1 Mesorhizobium sp. B1-1-5
CCCCTACTCCCCTACTCCCCTACTCCGTGAGCATCATGCCCTACCAATCCCCCATCTCCCCCGGTCGTTCCTGGTATGAGGACACGGTCGGATCCCGGCCTGAATATCCGGCTCTCGACGGCGACCGTATTTGCGACGTCGTCATCATCGGCGGCGGCTTCACTGGCTTGTCGGCAGCCGCGCATCTTGCCAAGGCGGGCGCAAATGTCGTCCTCATCGATGCCTATCGCTTCGGCGACGGCGCGTCGGGGCGCAATGGCGGCCAGCTCGGCACCGGCCAGCGCGCCTGGGCGGAAGAATTGGAGGCCGAATACGGCCTTTCCCGCGCCAAGGCGCTGTTCGACCTGGCCGAAGAAGCCAAGGCGCATCTGCTGGACTTCGCCGCCGCCAACGCGATCGACATCGACTATATGCCGGGTCAGCTTTCGGTGGCGCACAAGCGGCGTTATGTCGACGACTACAGGCGCCACGCCGAGATCATGGCGAGCCGCTTCGGCTACCCGCATATAAGCTTCATGGACGCGGCGGAAACCGCGGAAAGGCTGGGTTCGACACGCTATTTCGGCGGCACGCGCGACACCGGCACGGGGCACATCCACCCGCTGAAACTAGTGATCGGCACGGCGAAAGTGGCGGCCGCCGCCGGCGCGCATCTCTTCGAGCAGACGCCGTCCACCGGCATCGTTTCCAATGGCGGCAAGGTGACGGTCACGACGCCCAGGGGCACGATCACAGCCGACAAATGCCTGGTCGGGGTCAATGCCTATGGCGGCAACCTGGAGCCGGTGAGCGCGGCGCACATCATGCCGATCGGCTCCTTCATCGGCGCGACCGTGCCGCTCGGCGACACTTCCAAGGTGCTGCCGGGCGGCGAGTCGGTCGACGATTCCCGCTTCGTGGTGCGCTATTTCCGCAAGTCGAAGGACGGCCGGCTGTTGTTCGGCGGCCGCGAGATCTATGCCGTCAACGATCCGAAGGACATCCATATTCACATCCGAAGGCAGATCGCCGAACTCTACCCCGACCTTAAGGATGTCGAGATCACGCATGGCTGGGGCGGCTATGTCGGCATCACAATGCCGCGAAAGCCGTTCGTGCGCGAAGTGATGCCGAAAGTGATTTCGATGGGCGGTTATTCCGGCCACGGCGTCATGCTGTCGAACTTCTTCGGCAAGCTCTATGCCGAGACCGTTGCCGGCAATCGCGACCGCTTGAAACTGATCGAGGATCTGAAAATCCCCGCCTTCCCAGGCGGCCGGCGTTTGCGCGCGCCGCTCTTGTTCCTGGCGCTGAACTGGTTCGCGCTGCGCGACAGGATTTGAAGCGGCCGCCCGGCCGAAGCCACCGATTCGGCACTGGCGGCCTCCACGCGGCCGGTTGTGGAAGCGTTAACAAGCGCGCGCAATTTCGCAAATTGGCTCACTCATGCCATAATCAGCGGTGAAAGATGCCATCATGGGCGAAAATCCGGGGATTTCGCGGGCTTTGTCCGCAGTGATTTAGGGACCGATGCTGATCGAAGCCGATCCTTCGGCAATGATCGAAAGAACGTCGGCCCGCTTGTTGGAGGTGGTTTGAGTGAACAAGCCCTTCAGTTTCGGCGCGCCGGAACGGCAGCGCTTTACAATGCAGTTCGGCTATAACGTACGGCCGTCATTCTGGCAGAAGGTACAGTCGAACGCGCATCTGGTCATTGCAGCGGTCGGCACCGCCGCGCTGATCGGCGTGGCCGCGATGGCGCTATGGCTATGCTTTCCGGGCAGCGACCGGCAAGTGGCCGCGGCGAGTGCCGAGCAGACCGTTCCGGCGATTCCGGTGAAGACCACGAAAGTCGCTCCGGCGGCAGCGGCGGTCACCGTGGTGACGGCGCCGCAGGCCGCGCGCAAGGGGGATGCAGTAACGCCCACGACGGCGGCCCGCGAAGCCAACATTCCGGCCCTGGCATCAAACAACCCCCGCTGGACGGCTTCCGACGCCAAGACGCCACCTGCCCCGGCCGAGAACCAGCCAGCTCCATCCAAGCAGGCCGCCGGCGCGGCCCCCGCGCAATCGACCGATACCGCCTTTGCCGAGCCCGATGCCGAGAACGACGCCGCGAACGCGCTGTCGCAGGTCGCCGGTTCCGCCAGCGAGACAGCAGCGGCAGCGAAGAAGCCGGGCGACACGATGGACGGCGCCCAAACCGCCGCCATTCCCGAAGCCAAGCCGCAGGTTCCAGATCCGCAGCCGGCAGCGACGGACGGCGCGGCCCAGCCTGAGCCGAAACCTCAAAAAGTCAACGCAGCGGCAAACGGGCGCGTCTTGAGGGCCGTGACCATGCGCTCAGGCCCGAAGAAAGGTGCCGCCGCAATCACCACGGTGCCGGCCAAGGCATCGGTGCAGGTGATGAATTGTAAGAAATGGTGCGAGATCGTCTATAACGGCAAGCACGGCTGGGTCTACAAAAGCTACGTCAAGACCGGCACGTGAGGCCAAGCAGCCATCCGAAACGGCGTCTTCTGCGTGCAAGCCGGCGATTTGCCAGGAGGGACTTGTGTTCCTCGAACGGCACCTCGTAGAGGCCGCAAGTGGAACACCCTTCCTTCTTGCCGCACGCTGGTATCCAGCATCTGACATCGTGCGTCCAGGCAAGCGCGACCCTCTCCAGATGAAGATTGCCGGAGCTCTTCAGCAGGATCAGTTCTCCTGGGACAGCCGTCTGCTTGATGTGATCGGAGACTTCCTTCGGGGTGCGAAGCTCGATGAAACGGCCACTGTCCCGATCCGCCTGGCTGGCGCGTGAGCGGTGGGCATTGTCGCCGATATAGATGACCTCGTCGGCGACGTCGCGCGCGATACCGTAAGCAGTGCCATACTTTCTCGACGAACCGGTGTAGTCGGAAATCTGTCCAACGACGATCCGTTTGCGAACGGCCTTGGCTTTGGCCATCATCTCGAATGCAATGTTCAGCGAATGCCAGGGCGCTTTGGCGGCATCGACTATAAACTGTGGACCCCGATCGGTTACCAGCACCGTGCAGCGGTTGGCCAGGGGTTCGAAGGATGCTGTCCTTGCGGCGATCTTTTCCGGCGGGACACCAAGTTCCAACGCCGTGACGACGGCGGCGGCCGCCGGCAGCCAGAAGTGCTCGCCAGGAAATCGTGTCTGCATGTCCATGTCGCCGCCGTGCCAGCGAAGTGAAAATCTGAGCAGGTCCGGATAGGCGGCATGGATGTCTGTCACACGATAGCCCGCGGCCTCCGACTGACCGAAAGTCGCCACGCGGCACCTTGCGCCCGAAGCCATATCAGGCACATGCGGGTCGTCGGCGTTCAAGATCGCGAGTCCGCTCGGCGACAAGGCCTCAACCAGCGCTCTCTTTTCCTGGGCAACAGCATCCAGGGTCCGGAATTGAGTAACGTGCTCCAGCCTGACCATCGTTACGACCGCTACATCCGGCTTCAGCATCGCCGCCATCGAGCGGATTGAGCCCGGCTCAAACGCGCCGGCTTCGAAGACGACATAGTCGACCTTGCCGGCACGTTTCATCCGCTTGTAGAGCGTGCGGACAAGTGCCTTGAGCGTATTGGCTAGAACTTGGGTATAGACCGTGCCGTGACCGGCCAGGATATGACCAAGCAAGCTCGTTGCCGTTGATTTGCCGGAGCTGCCGGTTATGCCGATGAAGGTCGCCTTGCTTCGCGCACGCGCACGCTCTGCCCGATAGCGACGCAATCGCCAGCCGAGGTCGTTGCCAATTTCGCGCAGCCTGACCTTAACCACCCGCCAGTTTCCCCTACCCCGATCCGTTATCCCTTCGGACCATCAAGTCAAACTGGAGCTCGGACGACGCCAATCCATTCGTTCACCGCAACGAGGAGCGGAAACCGCGATGTGCTTCCTGGAGCGGCTCAGATACAACGCCCGCCGTCGACCTCCAGCGCCACACCGGTGATGAAGGCGGCTTCATCCGAGGCGAGCCACAGCGCCGCGTTGGCGACGTCGAGCGGTGTCGAGAGCCGTCCGAGCGGTATCGAGGCGCGGAATCTTTCGCGGATCTCAGGCTTGTCGGCGCCCATGAACTTCTCCAGCATGCCGGTCTCGCCGGCGACCGGGCAGAGGCAGTTGACGCGGATGTTCTTCGACGCCAGCTCGACGGCCATTGACTTGGTGGCGGTGATCGCCCAGCCCTTGGAGGCGTTGTACCAGGTCAGGCCCGGCCGCGGCCGAAGCCCCGCCGTGGAGGCCGTGGTCAGGATGACGCCGCCGCCCTGGCGGTCCATGATCGGCACGACGGCAAGCGCCGCGTGATAGATCGCCTTCATGTTGACGGCGGTGATCAGATCGAAGGTTTCCTCATCGACGCCGAGCATATCGCCGTTGCGATGGGTGAAGCCCGCATTGTTGACCATGATGTCGATGCGACCGAAGGCGCTCTTGGCGGCATAGATCATCTCGTCGAATGCGGAGCGCAGGGAAACGTCCGTCTGGGTCCAGATGGCGCTCTCGCCGATCTCCTCGGCCACCCGCTCGGCGCCCCTGGCGTTGAGGTCGGCGACGACCACGCGCGCGCCCTCTTCGGCAAAGCGCTTGGCCATGCCTTCGCCGAAGCCCGACGCGGCGCCTGTGATGACGGCGACTTTATTCTCCAGACGCATGGTTTTCCCGCTCATTGGATTTCGCTTGCTTCCGCCTGCCGCCCGGCCCGTCGCGCGCCAGCCTACATCTCCCTTAGCTTTCGTCACATTCGCGTTCTATGCTGCAGCCGCTAACGCTTCCGGAAGCCATGGCTTGCCCGACAGGCCTGCCGGCGGCGTGAGTGTCGGGAAACATGTGGACCGATGCAAGTGCAAGCCATTGGTCCTCGCATGTGACACCATGGCACTGGAAAATTTAAATCGATTAGAATATACCAACCATCCTGCCGGCGCCCGGCATCAAATCGGACTGACCATGACCAGCCAGATCATCCCTGTCGACCCATTCGACTTCATCATCTTCGGCGGCACTGGCGACCTGTCGGAACGCAAGCTCCTGCCGTCGCTCTACTATCGCCAGTGCGGCCACCAGTTCTCCGAGCCGACGCGCATCATCGGCACCTCGCGCGCCAAAATGACCGATGCCGAATTCCAAGCCTTCGCCAAGAAGGCGATATCAGATCATGTGAAGCCTGCCGATATCGATCCAAAGGAGTTGGAGATATTCCTGGCAAGGCTCTCCTACGTGTCGGCGGACGCAACGACTGGCGCCGGCTTCGATAAATTGAAGAAGGCAATCGGCGACAGCGACCGCATCCGCGCCTTCTATCTTGCGGTGGCGCCGGCGCTGTTCGGCGACATTTCGCACCAGCTCAGAGAGCACAAGCTGATCACGCCGAACTCGCGCATCGTGCTGGAGAAGCCGATCGGCCGCGACCTCACCTCGGCACGGGCGCTCAATGACGCTGTCGGTGACGATTTCCACGAAAGCCAGATCTTCCGCATCGACCACTATCTCGGCAAGGAAACGGTGCAGAACCTGATGGCGCTGCGCTTTGCCAATGCGCTCTACGAGCCGTTGTGGAATTCCGCCCAGATCGACCATGTTCAGATCACGGTCGCCGAGACCGTTGGTCTCGAGGATCGCGTCACCTACTACGACAAGGCAGGCGCGTTGCGCGACATGGTGCAGAACCACATCCTGCAGCTGCTCTGCCTAGTGGCCATGGAAACGCCGTCCTCGATGGATGCCGACGCGGTGCGCGACGAGAAACTGAAGGTGCTGAGGGCACTGAAGCGCATCAACGGCAACGAGGCGCCGAAGCACACCGTGCGCGGCCAGTATCGCGCCGGTGCCTCGGCCGGCGGGCCGGTCAAGGGCTATGTCGAGGAGCTCGGCAAGGACAGCGCCACCGAGACCTTCGTCGCCATAAGGGCCGAGATCGGCAACTGGCGCTGGGCCGGCGTTCCGTTCTATCTCAGAACCGGCAAAAGACTGGCGAGCCGGGTTTCCGAGATCGTCATCGAGTTCAAGCCAATCCCCTTCTCGATCTTCGATGAAGGTGCCGGGCCGATCTTCGCCAATCAGCTGGTGATCCGGCTGCAGCCCGACGAAGGCGTCAAGCAGTTCATCATGATCAAGGACCCGGGACCGGGCGGCATGCGGCTGCGGCAGATCTCGCTCGACATGAGCTTCGCGCAGTCCTTCCAAGGTCGTGCGCCGGACGCTTATGAGCGGCTGATCATGGATGTGGTGCGCGGCAACCAGACGCTGTTCATGCGCCGCGACGAAGTCGAGGCGGCATGGAAATGGATCGACCCGATCCAGAACGCCTGGGAGAGCGCCCGGCAGGAAGCTCAGGGCTATACCGCCGGAACCTGGGGGCCATCGGCCTCGATCGCGCTCATCGAACGTGACGGACGGACATGGCACGAGAGCAACTGAGCGAAGCCCGCTACGGCTGGAACGGCTTTGCCGGCCGCCAGGACCTAGCGACGGCGCTGGCCGGACAGATTGCCGACCGGCTGGACAGCGCCATCGCGGAACGCGGCACAGCGCTGCTCGCGGTGTCCGGCGGCACCACGCCGGCGAAATTGTTCGCCGTGCTGTCGACCACGCCCATCACCTGGGACAAGGTCACCGTGACGCTGGTCGACGAGCGCTTCGTGCCGCCGTCCTCGCCGCGTTCGAATGCCGGGCTGGTGGCGGCGAACCTGCTCCAGAACAAGGCTGCTGCGGCGCGCTTCGTGCCGCTCTACCACGAGGCGGCGAGCATCGAGGATGCAGCGGCGATGGACAGCGAAGCGCTGCGGGCGCTGCCCTGGCCGCTCGACGTGGTGGTCCTCGGCATGGGCGGCGATGGCCATACGGCGTCGTTCTTCCCGGATGCCGGCAATCTCGAGGAATTGCTCGACCCGGCCTCGCGGCGGATCGTTCTGCCGGTGCATGCGGCAAGCGGCGGCGAGCCGCGGCTCACGCTGTCGATGGCGCGTATCGTCGCCGCCGGCTTCGTTGCGCTCCATATCGAAGGCGAGGACAAGCGCGCCGCGCTCAACGGCGCGATGGGTCCTGGCGCGAAGAAGCCGATCCGCAGAGTGATCGAGGCGGCGCCAAGACCGGTAGAGGTGTTCTGGGCACCCTGATTTCAGATGAGGACAGCCCGGTGGCAGAGGGAGGACGCTGCCGAGTTCGGAAAGGACGGACCATGACAGCCAGACGCGACATCGAAACCATCACGGAACGCATCCGCCAGCGTTCGAAAGCCGGCCGGGAAGCCTATCTCGGCCGTATCACGGAGGCTTCCAGCCGCACCGCAAACCGCGCGGTGCTGGGCTGCGGCAACCTCGCGCACGGCTTTGCCGTGTGCAGCCCGTCCGAAAAGATCGCGCTCGGCGGCGACCGCGTGCCGAACCTCGGCATCATCACCTCCTACAATGACATGCTGTCGGCGCATCAGCCCTTCGAGACGTTCCCGGCACTGATCAAGGAAGCCGCGCACGAGGCAGGCGGCATCGCCCAGGTTGCCGGCGGCGTGCCGGCGATGTGCGACGGCGTCACCCAAGGCCAGCCCGGCATGGAGCTGTCGCTGTTCTCACGCGACGTGATCGCGATGGCGGCGGCGATCGGCCTGTCGCACAACATGTTCGACGCAGCCGTCTTCCTCGGCGTCTGCGACAAGATCGTGCCCGGGCTGGTGATCGCGGCGCTTACCTTTGGGCATCTGCCGGCCGTCTTCATTCCGGCCGGGCCGATGACGACCGGTCTCGCGAATGACGAGAAGGCCAGGATCCGCCAGCTCTATGCCGAAGGCAAAGTCGGGCGCGCCGAACTGCTGGAAGCGGAGTCCAAATCCTATCACGGGCCGGGCACCTGCACCTTCTACGGCACCGCCAATTCGAACCAGATGCTGATGGAGATCATGGGCCTGCACACGCCCGGCGCCTCGTTCGTCAATCCGGGCACGCCGCTGCGCGACGCGCTGACCAGGGAAGCGGCGAAGCGCGCGCTGGCGATCACCGCGCTCGGCAATGCCTATACGCCGGTCGGGCGCATGATCGACGAGCGCTCGGTCGTCAACGGGGTCGTCGGCCTGCACGCCACCGGCGGCTCGACCAACCACACGATCCATCTGATCGCGATGGCCGCCGCCGCAGGCATCGCGCTGACCTGGCAGGCCATTTCCGACCTGTCGGAGGCCGTGCCGCTGTTGGCGCGTGTCTATCCGAACGGGCTTGCCGACGTGAACCATTTCCATGCCGCCGGCGGGCTCGGCTTCCTGATCCGCGAGTTGCTCGACGAAGGCCTGTTGCACGAGGATGTGCAGACGGTGTGGGGCGAAGGCCTGCGGCCCTACGCGGTCGAGGCGAGGCTTGGCGATGACGGCAGCGTGCTGCGCGAAGTGGCGCCGCTCAACAGCGGCGACGAGAAGGTGTTGGCGCCGTTCAAGAAGGCGTTCCAACCGACCGGCGGACTAAAGGTGCTTGCGGGCAATCTCGGCCATGCCGTGATCAAGACCTCTGCGGTCAAGCCCGAACGGCGCGTCATCGAGGCGCCGGCCAAGGTGTTCGACAGCCAGCAGGGCCTCAACGACGCCTTCAAGGCCGGCCAGCTTAGCGGCGACTTCGTCGCTGTGATCCGCTTCCAGGGGCCGAAGGCCAATGGCATGCCGGAACTGCACAAGCTGACCACGGTGCTCGGCATACTGCAGGATCGCGGCCAGCGTGTCGCGTTGGTGACCGACGGGCGCATGTCGGGCGCCTCCGGCAAGGTGCCGGCAGCGATCCATGTGACGCCGGAAGCGGTCGAGGACGGACCGATCGCCAGGATCCATGACGGCGATATCATCCGCCTCGATGCGGATGCCGGCACGCTGGAAGTGCTGGTGCCGGGGACGGAATTCGCACTGCGCCGCACGGCGGAAGCCGACCTCATCGGCAATGAGTTCGGCTTCGGGCGCGAGCTGTTCGCGGGCTTCCGGCAACTGGTCGGGCGGGCCGATCATGGCGCCGCCGCGTTTGGAAATGCCTGATCTCTCGGTCCATGTGAAAAGCAACTTGCGCTGACTATACAAAATTCTGTATAGTTGCCGGCGTGAAGATGCTTAAATTCCAGGGCAGCGCCCTCAGTGATCTGCGCGCCTTTCCAAACTCGGCGCGGCGTGAAGCAGGCTACCAGCTCGATAAGGTGCAGAACGAGCAACTTCCGACCGACTGGAAGCCTATGACAATGTCGGCAAGGGCGTACTGGAAATCAGAATTAGGGATGAGACCGGCGCGTTTCGCGTCATCTATACCGCCAAATTTGCCGACGCGATCTACGTACTGCATTGCTTCCAGAAGAAGACGCAGAAGACCAGCAAAACAGATTTGGATTTGGCCGCGAAGCGCTACGGCGATCTCATCAAGGAGTTAGGCCAATGAGCAACGAAACTTTTGCAAGTGTGTGGGATGCCATCGAAGACACTCCCGCCGAAGCAGAGAACATGAAGCTCCGCTCCACGCTCATGATGGCGCTGGAGCGGCATATTCGAGCAAAGGGCTGGACGCAGGCCGAGGCCGCGCGCCGGCTTGGCGTAACCCAACCGCGCGTGTCCGATCTCCTGCGCGGGAAGATCAACTTGTTCGCCCTCGACACCCTCGTCAATATGGCAGTCGCGGCAGGGCTTCACGTCGAAGTGCGGGTCTCGGACGCTGCCTGACCGGCACAGCCAAGTGGCATTCCGCGACAGCAATATTCGCGGAATGCTCACGCAATAGGGACTGGAATGTCGGATCCCGTTGCGATCACTACTGCACAATGATCTCGGTGCGCTCACCGGCCTTGATCGTCACCGGCATTTCCTTCTCCTGGCCTTCAGCCGACATGTGGCGCACGACCACATAGTCGCCGGCGGGGATCGCCTGTTGCCAGCTATCACCGTAAGTCAGACCCAGCGACTTGCGTTTGCCTTCGATGTCCTTCTTCGACGAGAGCACCTCGATCGAATAGGCGCCGGGTGCCGACATCGCCAGCACGCCGGCATCGAGCGCGACCTTGATGTCCTGATTGTCGCCGGCCTTGATGCTGAAGGGCTGCTCGACGACGGCGAGATCGAGCGTCGTGAGCGCGACATAGTCGTCCGGCGGCAGCCAGAACTTGCTGTCAGGTCCGTAGGAATGCTCCACGCTTTCACGCGAGCCGTCGATCTTCTTCTTCGCCTTGACGACCTCGAAGCCGATGCCGGAATTGTCGGCCTTGTCGCCGCCGGCGGTGTAGTAGGCGTTGAGCATGGCATGACCGACGCCGACGACGATGTCCTTCTCGACGGTCTGCCCGGCGGTAAGCTGGACCGTCTCCGTCGCAGTGCCGGCGCCGATCTGCACCGTCACCTTCTGCTCGCCGGCGGGGACGGTCGCCTTGGCGTCGCCATAGTGCGTGGTGCTGCCGCCAGGATAGGCGAAGTCGACACGCGCTTCGCCGCTGATCTCCGAGCCCTGGCTAGCATGCGGATGGATGACCAAAGTGCCGGCGTTCAGCGTGAACAGCGGGCTGTAGGTCTTGCCAGCCTCTATCTTGATCTTCTGCTCGCTCCTTGCCTCGTCGTCGCGGCCGACGATAAGGTAGTCGCCCGGCTCAAGTTTGGTCTTGAGCGCCATATTCGGTCATGACTTGGTCGCCGCGCGTGCCGTCGGACTTCGCCTTGTAGATCTCCCAGGCATTGCCGTCGGTAATCGGATCGCCGCCCTCGGCCATGACCAGGCTCGGCATGAAATTGAACTCCGGCTTTGCCGATTCGGGCGCGGGAGCCGGCGCCGGTTCGGGAGCCGGCGCCGGAATCGGAGCCGCGACGGTCTCGACCAGCGCCTCCTGAAGCGCCTTCTCGTCGGAGGCCTGGATGTATTTGCCGCCGGTGTTTTCGGCGAGGCAGGCGATCTGCTTGCCTTCGTCGGCGGTCAGGCCGAAACCGACGACGTCGGCGGTGAAGTCGACGCCGCTTTGCTTCAGCTCCTTGCCGAGCGCGCAAGGATCGCCGCCGCAGGTCTCGAGCCCGTCGGTGATGAGGACGACGGTGGCCTTGTCCTCGGTGTATTTGAGCGCTTCCGCCGCCTGCTTGACGGCGGCCGTGAGCGGCGTCTTGCCGAGGAATTTCATGCTGTCGGCTGCTGACGAGATAGCGCTGGCTGAACCGGCCTGCGGCGGCACGATCAGCTCGATGTCGTCGCAACTGCCTTTGGTACGATGGCCATAAGCCATGAAGCCGATCTCGTCGTCGGCGGGAACCGACTGAAGCACCGTGCGCAGCGATTCACGCGCGATCTCCAGCTTCGGCTTGCCGTCGATCTGGGCCCACATCGAGCCTGATGCATCGAGGATGATGATGACCTTGTTGGCGGCAAAGCCGAAACTGGTCATCGACAAAAACAGGAGCGCCGCAGCGACGCTCCGTATCAGTCCCGCCATGGAAATCTCCTGAGAGCAACCCTCGTCCGCGTTGCGAAAGCTATTTGAGGCGGCATTCGGAGACAAGTCCGAAGGCCGGCGAGTCACTTAATAAGTGGTGCGCCGCTCTTCCGATGGCGGACGGCCGAACTGCAGCCGGTAGCTCTGCGCGAAATAGGAGTGCGAGGTGAAGCCGGTGGCGATCGCCACGTCGAGGATCGGCATGTTGGTCTGGCGCAGCAATTCGCGCGCGCGTTCGAGCCGCAGCCGCATATAGTAGCGGCCGGGGGTGACGCTCAAATGGCGCAGGAACAGGCGCTCGACCTGGCGCACCGACAGCCCCGCCGACTTGGCGAGCTGCACCGCCGACAGCGGTTCGTCGAGGTGATCGGCCATCAATTCGACGATGCGCCGCAGCTTCTCCGACTTGCCGGTGAGGTCCCGTTCGGGGCCGACGCGCTGGCGGTCGCCGGCCGAGCGTATGCGCTCGTGCTGGAACTGATTGGCGACGCCGTTGGCGAGGTTGGAGCCGAAATCGCCGCGCACGATCTCCAGCATCAGGTCGATCGAGGTGGTGCCGCCGGCGCAGGTGTAGCGCTTGCGGTCGATCTCGAAGACATTGCCGGTGCAGTTGATATCGGGGAAACGCTCCATGAAGCCGGCGCGGTTCTCCCAATGGATGGTGCAGCGATAGCCGTCGAGCTGCCCGGCTTCTGCAAGCAGATAGGAGCCGACCGACAACGCACCGAGCGCATTGCCGCGCCGGCCCCAGCTGCGCAGCGCCGCCAGAACCTTGCTCTTGCCGGGAAATTCGATGGAGAGGCCGACCGAAACGAACAGGATGTCGACCGGCGGCATGTCGGCGACCGAATAGTCGATCTTCAACGGCAGGCCGTTCGAGGCCATGACCGCGTCGCCGTCGGCCGAGATCGTCGTCCAGCCATAGAAATCGCGGCCGAGCAGTCGGTTCGCCGAGCGGAAGCAGTCGATGGCGGCCGCCAGCGAGAACATCGAGAATTTGTCGACCAAGAGGAAGCCGAACTGGCGGCCGCCCTGAACGGGATCGCTCGTGATCGGCCGCTCGAGAACGGGATGCGACTGGTTCGAGTGGGGCATCCCGCTCTGTCCCTTTATTTCAGCCGCATTTGTGCGGCGCCAAGTGGTTCCACTTGGCTGCAAAATGCTGGGGAGCGGTCAGGTTCGGCAATGCCGAGGCTTTCTCAAATCAGAAGGACGGCCGCTTCAACCCGGCCGCGAGGTAGGCGGAAGCTACAGTGTTCGCCATCAGCATGGCAATGGTCATCGGTCCGACGCCGCCCGGCACCGGCGTGATGGCGCCCGCGAGCTTGGCCGCTTCGGCATAGGCGACGTCGCCGACCAGGCGGCTCTTGCCTTCGCCCTTTTCAGGCGCGGGGATGCGGTTGATGCCGACGTCGATGACGGTCGCGCCCGGCTTGACCCAATCGCCCTTGACCATCTCCGGACGGCCGACCGCGGCGACCAGGATATCGGCGGTGCGGGCAAGCGCCGGCAGGTCCCTGGTGCGGCTGTGGGCAATGGTGACCGTGCAGTTGGCGGCGAGCAGCAGGTTGGCCATCGGCTTGCCGACGATGTTGGAGCGGCCGACGACGACGGCGTTGAGGCCGGAAAGGTCCTTACCGCGCACCCGCTCGATCAACAGCATGGAGCCCGCCGGCGTGCAGGGCACGAAGGCGGTGTCGAGCTCGCCGGTGCCGAGCTTGCCGACATTGATGAAATGAAAGCCGTCGACATCCTTTTCCGGGGCGATCGTCTGGATCACCTTGCCGGCGTCGATATGGCCTGGAAGCGGCAGTTGCACGAGGATGCCGTGGATCGACTTATCGGCGTTGAGGTCGCCGATGATCTTCAGCAATTGCTCCTCGGTGGTGTCGGCCGGCAGCGTATGCTGGAGCGAATGGAAGCCGCATTCCTTGGCGGTGCGCGATTTCGAGGCGACGTAGACCTGGCTCGCCGGGTCTTCACCGACGATCACCACCGCAAGGCCGGGCTTGGTGGCCCCTTTGGCCGACAGCTCCGCGGTCAGAGCCTTGACCTTCGAAACCACGTCCTCGGCGACACGCTTTCCATCAATCACTTCGGCCATCACTAACCCTCAGCTTCGCTTCGAGGCCGCATCGATGCACGGCCCCATTTCCCCGATCGGCATTGTCGATCCGCCAAAGCGAGACGCTTGCGGCCGGAATGCAGCGCGGCATTTTCACGAAAATTCGACAAGGCAATCCCGTCAAAGCGTCGTCGGATGCCGTAAACCCGAAACCGGCCGCTTTTATCGAACCGCGAGCCGTCCAGAAATACGGATATTTAGAAATAGCGGCGGCGCGTGCGGCTCTCGGTCAGCTCACGCACCGCCTCGCGGAATTCGCGCAGGCTGGCGCGGATCTCATCGATCTCGCCTTGCTGGCCGGCGGGGGGCTGGTCGGCGGGAGGCCGGTCTGCGGACGGCTGGTCGGCCTCTCCGGCGGCCGGCGACCGCGGATGATAGGATGCCGCCGATGCCGAATAATGATCGTCGTAAGGATCGGTCCGGCCGTGGTCCGGCCGGTACGAATAGGAATAGCCCTGCTCGTATGGCGGCCGGAAATTCTCCCGCGCCGATGGTTGAGCCCGGGGATAGCGTTCTCCCAGGGTGGGCGCCCGCCAGGCGCTTTCAGGCGGGACAGAGTCCATATCGACCGTTTCAGCCGGCTCGCGCCGCACGAAATAGCGAACCGCCGAGGCAAGCGAGCCGAAAAGCCCGGGACGGCCGGCATCGTTGGCCGGTTCCGGCGGCGGCGTGACGGATTGGACCGGAGCCGGTGCGGCCGCCTGCACCGGTGGTGGAACCGGCGGTGAAGCAGGCGACGGTGTGAAGGACGCTGCCGGCGACGGCGTGAAGGATGAAGCCGGAGGCGGCGTGAAAGGCGGAGCCGGTGCTGGTGTGAAAGCCGGAGGTGGCGGCGGAGCGACAGGTGAGGCCGGCGGCGTGGCGAGTGGTGGCGGCGCCGGTGGCGCGGCCCGATTGGAATTGCTCTCAAGCGCAGAAGGACGGTCTTCAGCCCCGCGACGCGAGCGTGCATTGGCCGTCTCGCGCAGGCTGGCAAGGATGCCGCGCAGCGCGCCGAGGCCGATGCCGGCAAACAGGCCCGCGAACAGGCCCGCCAAGGCCATCACGACACGCGACGGCCCCTTGGCCTCCAGCGGCGGTTGAGCCGGCGAAAGCACGTTGATGTTGGCCGAATTGACGTTCTTTTGCTCGCCGGTCTCCTTAGCGCGCAGCAAATACTGCTCATAGACCGAGCGCTTGGCGGCGGCTTCGCGTTCCAGCTCGCGCAGCGAAACAAGATTGTTGTTCACATCGCCACTCTGCACCTTGGCCTGGGCCAGGCGCGAGGACAAGTCCTGCTCGAGCTGAACGGAGCGCTTCAGGTCGACCTGCAGCGAGGACGCGATGCGCTGCAGCTCGGCGGTGATGCGTTCGCGCGCGCCGGCAAGCTGGGCGTTTAGCGCCTGCAGCTCAGGATGACGCGGCCCGAACTTGATCGCGGCGCGATCGGCTTCCTGCTTCAGCGCCGCATATTGCGAGCGCAGCTCGCTCATCATGTTGGAGTTGATCTCTTCCGGCAACGTGCCGCTGAGGACCGAGTTGACGTTCAGCGAGCGTGCCGAGGCGGCGCGGGCGTTCAGCTCGAGCATGCGGGCGCGGGCGACGGAAAGCTGCTCGTTGAGCTTCAACATCTGGTCGTCGCTGATCAGGTGGCCCTGCGCGTCGACAAGGTCGTGCGTCGCCCTGAAATCCTCAACGTCGCGTTCGGCCGTCTCGACGCCCTTGCGCAGCTCATCGAGCTTCGACGTCAGCGCGGTCGTCGCACGTCCGGCCATTTCTGACTGGTAGTTGCCGATCTCCCGCTGGAAGACGTCTCTCGTCGTGTTAGCTATCTCCGCCGATTTCTCGCCATTGCGCGTGGTGGCGCTGATGGAAATGACAAAAGTCTTGCCGGTGCGCTCGACCGACAGGCTGTCGGCCAGATTGCCGACAGCCAGCGCCTGGCGGCGAATCTCGTCGCTGCCGGCCGGCTGGTCCTCCCGCGAAATCATTGAGCGCAGGAACGACGTAACGCCGAGGCCACCAGACCCCTGACCGTTGAACTCCGGGTCGTTGACGAGGTTGAGTTCCTTGACGACCTCGTCAAGAACCTTGCCTGATGTGACCATCCTGATGCGGGTTTCGACAACGGCCAATGCCGCGTCGGGCTCACCCACCGATTGGGTGAGATCGCGGTCGGCAAGTTTCAGGTCGCCCGGCTCGATGGTTAGCTCGGTCGTGGCTTCGTATTTCTTCGGCGTCGATAGCGCCAGCGCAATGCCAAGCGCGGCGCCCAGAATGGTGGTGGACAGGATCAGCGCTTTGGAGCGAGCGATGCCACCAATCACCTGAACCGGGTCGATCAGCGGTTTCCATTCCTGGGAATCGTCGGCAGCAGGTGGTCGGCTTGTGTGACGAGGTTCGGGAGCGGCATGCGGTTGGTGGCCTTCCGCAGTGCCCCCGTAGCCCTGCCCGAACGAAGCGGCCTGGTCGTCCCCGGTTTCGACCGGTTCCGCCTGATCGTGGTCAAATCCGCCGATTTCGCCGGGGCGCGGATTCAACTTTTCTTCGCGCTCAGAACGCGCGGCGCGATGGCGCGCGGCGGCATCCTCGCGCCAGGAAGAATTGGCCCTGTCGCCGATCGAAACCGTCTTGTCGTCGCCACGCATCGCTTGGCCGAGCGCCAGCAGAGAACGCTCGCGCCTCCAGTCATCACGGTTATCCCTGTCGACCATTGTCCTGGAACTTGCTCTCTGGCGGCTTGGGCGCGCGGATCGGCTAATCGTTAAGCCACGCTAAACAGGCATAGGAAACAAACGGTTAATTTTGCGCCTCGGCGGGCACAGTTTTCGCCCTTGTTCACCGCATTTCAGGCCGCCGGGAGGGCCGCCAGAACGCCGCGTTAAACTTTGCAGCCTATCTATCGCCCCGGATATGACCCAGGCCAGCGACATGCCGCAAGGGCGGAGCTTCGCGCGGATCGGCCACTTCGTGGCCACCCGCCGGAAACTGGTATTCGATTATTTCTCGGCGATCAGCGGCGCCGGCGGTCGGCTGGTGTTTTCGCTGGCCTATTTCATCGCTTTGGCCAACACGCTTTCGATCGCCGAATTCGGCATGTTCGCAACCGCCTCGGCCGCCGGCATCATGCTGTCGCGCATCCTGGCCTTCGGCTTCATTTCGGCGCTATACCGCACCGCCGCGATCCGCCCCAACCTGATCGGCACATTCACCGCCGGTTTCCTGCTTCTCAGCGTCTTGTCGCTGCCGTTGCTCGCCGCCGCCTCCTACGTCGTCTATCTGATCTTCTTCGCCGGCACCGTGCCGTTGCCGGCCTTCGCCGCTGTCGTCTTCGCCGAAGCGCTTCTGTGGCGGCCGGTCGAAGTGGCGCTGATCGTCAACAACGGGCTCGGCAAGTTCGGGCGGGCGGCCGTGCTCGCCATCCTGGCGACGGCGCTCAGGGCACTCGGCGCGATCCTGTTCATGCTTGGCGCGCAGCACAGCATCGGCGTCTGGTCGCTGTTTTACATCGGCGCCAATGCCGCCTCGCTCATCGTCGCCTTCGTCTTCTTCTATCCGCGCCAGCGGCTGCGGCTGCGCGCCGAGCTTTATTTCAGGCGGCTCGCCGATTCCATCTATGTCGCCGGATCCGAAGTGCTGTTCTACCTTCAGATGGAGTTCGACAAGCTCCTGGTGCTGTCGATCGGCGGCCCGCATCTGGCCGGCATCTACGCCATCATCATGCGGCTGGTCGATCTCACCGCGATCCCGATCCGCACCTTCTCGATGATGCTGGTGCAGCGCATGATGCGGGCGCCGGAGCTGCTGTCGCGGCTGGCGGTCAAGAGCGGCATCGAGGGCGGCGTGTTCCTGGTCTCGACGCTCGCGCTCGTGTCGCTCGGCATCGTGCTGCACTTCTTCCCAAACGCGCTCGGCAGGAATGTCGCCGAGGCAGCGCCGCTGGTGGCGCTGGCGGTCTGCGTGCCCGGCCTGCGCAATCTCGTCGAATATCAGGCCGAGCTTCTCTTCGCGCGCGGCCAGACGGCGGTGCGGGCGATCAATCTCGGCCTGCTCGCCGGCTTGAAGGCGGTTCTGCTCACTTATGTGCTGACCACCATCCCCGACACGGCCAATCTGGTCCTGTCGCTCAACATCGTCTTCCTGCTGCTTTATCTCGCCTCGATGCTGCTGACTTATTCGGCCATGCGCCGGCCGGCCAAGGCGATCTGAGCCTTACGCGGAAAGCCCAATCAGGCGGCGGATGCGGCCGATATCTGTGCCGATGAAAGACTGCATGCCGATCGCCACCTGTTCCGGCGCCATGGTGTCGACGAAGCGGCGGAACTCCTCGTCCGACAGTGGCTCGCCGTTCCAATGAACGCGGCAGAACTCCTGCGAACCGTGGAAATGGCCTGCGCCTTGAAGCACGTCGTCGACATAGCGGCCGTAGATCATGCATTCGGAGAACCGGCGCGCCGAGCCGACGACGCCGACCCAGTCGCGGCCATGCACCTTCTCGACGCGCTCGCACATGGCGTTGACCGTCTCGCGGCGCCAGGCGATCAGCGTCGAGATGTAGTCGTGGCTCGATGGATTGGCGGGATCGATGCCGAGCGCGGCGCCGGCATTGCGCGACCAGATGCGATGCTCCTCATGTCCATCGCCCGCCAGCACGCCGTCACGCCGGAACAGCCGCACCTTGCCGTCGCGCCAGAAGGCGTTCGCGTCGAACGGCTTCAGAAAGGCGACGTCGGAATCGCAGAAGACGAGCACGTCTTCCTTTGCCTGCCCGGCAATGGCGATACGGCGCAGCTGCTGCACATGCCAGCCGCGCAGCGGCTGCGTTTTCAGGCTCAGCCAGACGCGGCGGCGGAAGCCGCTCAGCGGATCGTCGAACACGCGCAGCCAGCGCGGCAACAGGTCCCGCTCGTCGACAACGCTGCGGCGGCTGCTTTCCAGCTGGCGAAACAGGGCGACGTCGCGATGTTCGGTAAGGATGTAATGATGCGCCACGCCGGTGACGTGGCGATCGATGGTTTCGCATAAAAGCCGGCAGCGCTCGAAATCGGGGGCGTAGCTTGCGGTGACGATTGCAGCCAAGGGCATGCGCGGCAGCGCTTCGACCGCAGTGGAGGCGTCCGGCACGAAGCGGCTGTTCACCGGCGCGCCTCCAGCGGCAGCGGCCGGCGCGACAGCTTCTGCTTGACGACGCGCCACAGGAAGAGCGGATTGCCGACAATATAGCGGCGCCACAGGCGACCGGGTTCGATCCACAGGCGGAACAGCCATTCGAGCCGCAGCCGGCGCAGCCATAGCGGCGCGCGCGGCACCGAACCGCTCATGAAATCGAGCAACGCGCCAACGGCGACCGGCAGCGTGCAATGGCGGCTGTCGATGTGGCGCTCGATCCACAATTCCTGGCGCGGCACGCCCATGGCGACGAGCAGCACATCCGGCCGCAGCCTGGCGATGCGCTCGAGGATCGCCGGCTCCTCGGCGGCGGAGAAGAAACCGTCATGGATGACGACGAATTCGTGCTGCATGGCGAGCGTCGAAAGCTTCGCGGACGCGGCTTCGGCATTGGAGCGCGTGGTGCCGAGCAGCGCCACGGTCAGCGGGCGCGACGAGGCCTGCAGGAAGGCCGGAATGAAATCGGTGCCGTTGAGATTGCTGGGGAAAGGCGCGCCGTAAAGCAGCGTTGCCGCCATGTCGACGCCAACGCCGTCGGGCAGGATGAGAAAGTTTTCCAGCGCCTCGGCAAAAACCGGATCGGTGCAGGCAAGGTTGGCATTGTGGGCGTTGAGGAAGCTCACCTTGGTGAAACGACGCTCGTCGATCAGCCTGGTGAGCAAGGCGATGGCCTCGTCCCAGCGTATGGCAAGCACCGGAATACCCAAAATGGTCTTGAGCGTATCGAAGCCGAAAGCGGCGCGCGCGGTGTGCATGTTCATGCGGCCGCCTCCTGCCTGGCGGCGCCGAGCTTCTCCAGGCCAAGCCCGATCGCGGCGTCGAGCGCCTTGAGCTGGCGGCGATGAAAGGCGCTGCCATCGACGTCCACGACATTGGCCGCGGCCGCCTGTAGCGCCGCCGCGAAAGCAATCGGATCGTCAGTCACCACGCAATTGTCGGGACGATAGCCGATGCCGCGCAGCGAGCGACTGGTGGCGACGGACGGCAGGCCAAGCTCGAAGGTCTCGATGGTCTTCAACTGCACGCCGCTGCCGGCGGTGCTGATCAGGGGAATGACGGCGGCGCCGCGCACGAAGGCCGGCGCATCCGGAACCCTGCCGACGAAGGAAACGGCGGGATGCGGCGAGCTGATGCCGGAAGGCACATTGCCCGCAATCCTGATGCGGAAATTCGGCTTCAGATGCGGCACGACCTTCGTCAAGAACCAGTCGAGGCCGATGCGGTTCGGCTGCCAGGTCCAGGTGCCGATCAGCGCGGCGTCGCAATCGATATGCCGCTTCGCCCTGCTTGTCGGCGCCTGCGCACGGGTTACCAGCGGCAGCACCGCGGAGCGCCGGTCGGAGGCGACGCCAAGTGCCGCGCGGTCTTCCTCGGCCAGCGTGAAGACAAAGCGCGCAGCGCCGCAGAGCCGCCCTTCCATGACCTTGAGGAGCCTGGCCTCGCGACGGAACATCCAGCGCTGAAGCGCAGTGCCGGCCCCGGCCGCATTTTCCTCGGCCGAGCGGTGCTCGACATTGTGCGCGACGAAGACGAATGGACGGTCGGCGAGAACCTTCTCAAAGGCGCCGGCGAACTGCACCGAGTTCAGGACATAGCCGTCGAAGGGACCGGCGCGTTCGATTGCGTCGCGGACTTGCGCATCGGCAACGACACGCAGCTTGACGGAGGAAAAGGTAAGGCCGGAGAGAACCGCCTTGCCCAGCCAGGCAAGCTTTTGCAGCGGCGACGCGCTTTCGGTGCGCACCTCGACGGCGTCGAGCACGATGGTGTTTTGCGGATCGGACGGGGCCTTGCCCGGCCAGATGAAGCCGATCACCGTCACGCGCACGCCGGCGCGCCGCAGCGCGTCGATGATCGCGGCGTTGGCAATCTCGTAGCCTGAGGCAAGAGCGCCATCAGGCACGATCGATGTGGCGAACAGCAGATGCATCTCACCTATCCTTGGCTGCAGCCGGTAGCAAAACGCGGTGAAGCGTTGATTAAATGGCACTGTCAAAGGCCGAAGACCCGGCTTTTCCGAAGGACGGGCGAGAAGGTGATTAACGAAACGTTATCACCGCGATGCTATCGAGGGCTCAAACCCTCGCTGCTGGAAACGGATGTTCCCTTTGCCGTCCGACGCTTCTGTATCGATCGCGGGACGGTCGCCGGGGCTTGCCGCCGAGACCGTTGAGGCGGTCGTGACGCTGCCGACCTTCAAGCGGCCGAAGCAGGTGCTGGAAACGCTGGCTTCGCTCAAGGCGCAGCGGACCGGCAGGCGCTTTGCCGTCATCGTCATGGAAAATGAGGCCGAGGCGCGCGAGGGAGCCAAGGCGGTGCTGCCCCTGTTCGAGAGCGGCGAGATGCCCGGCATGGTGATCATCGCGCATGAGCGCGGCAATTGCAGCGCCTACAATGCCGGCTGGCAGACGGCGATCCTGCAGTTTCCCAATTTTCGCCACCTGCTGGTCATCGATGACGACGAGATCGCCGAGCCAAACTGGCTGGAGCGCATGTGCGGCGCCGCGGAAACACTTGAAGCCGACGTTGTCGGCGGCCCGCAGGTACCCATCTTTGCCGATGTCTCGCATGCCCGATGGGCCGAGCATCCGGTGTTCGCGCCACCCTATCGGGAGACGGGCCGCGTGCCGGCGCTCTATTCGTCCGGCAACCTGCTGCTCGGTCGCAACGTGCTTAAGGCCATGGGACCGCCCTTCCTCGATCTCAGGTTCAATTTCATGGGCGGCGGCGATTCCGACTTTCTCAGCCGGTGCGCGCAAAAAGGCTTCGTGCTCGGCTGGTGCGCGGAAGCAAAAGTCAACGAAACTGTCCCTGCCCGGCGCGTCGAGGCCGACTGGATCCGCGCCCGCAGCCTGCGCAATGGCGTGATCTCGACGCTGGTCGAAAAAAAGAAGCGCGCCGGCACGCCGCTTGCCGGTCTCAAGGTTTTCCTGAAGAGCCTGGCGCTGCTCGCCGCCTCGCCGCTGCGCGGCGCCATCCGGCTGGCGCGCACCCGCTCGCTGACGAGCGGCCTCTATCCGGTCTATGTCGCGCTCGGCCGGGTGCTCGCCGAATTCGGATATGCCAATGAGCAGTACCGGCAGCCTGAGAAGAATTGAGCGCGCGCCGCTCGGCGCCGCCTTCACCAGGGAAGGTGCGGCGACGGCTATCGCCGCGCTCCTGTTCACCGTCATCATCGTCTCGTTCCGGCCCTTCCAGCCGGCGGGCGCGGAACTGATCGGCGACCGCGGCGACATCGTCAACCAGCTCGGCTTCGGCTCGCTCGGCGCGGTCTCCATCTTCTCGCTGCTGGCCTTCGCCGACCCGCGCGTGGTGCGCTCGCTGGTCAGCCCTTCCTGGGCGCTGATGCTGGGCTTCTTCTGCCTGTCGGTGGTGCTCGCCACCGATCCGCCCGTGGCGATGCGCGCCGCCTCTTTCACCATGATCGGCATCATCACAATGGCGACGATCCTGGTGCTGCCGCGCGATGCCGATTCCTTCGCCAGGATGGTCATCTTCACCGCCGTCGTGGTGATCGGCCTTTCCTATATCGGCCTGATCGTCTTCCCGCATGAAGCGCTGCACACCGCCGAGTCGCAGGAGCCCGAGCATGCCGGCCTGTGGCGCGGCGTCTTCACGCACAAGAACATCGCCGGGCCGGTGATGGCCTGTTTCAGCTTCGCCGGGCTCTACCTGTTCCGGCGCGGGCAGCGCTGGTGGGGCGCCGGCATCTTCTGCGCGGCGATGATCTTCATGCTGCACACCGGCTCCAAGACGACCGCCGGGCTGATCCCGTTCTCGATCATGATCGTCGTGCTGCCCAGCCTCATCGGCATGCGGCTGGGGACGCCGATTCTGTTTGCGCTGGCTATCATCGCGACCGCCGTCGGCACGCTCGGCATCGTCTTCATCGCGCCGGTGAAGCATCTGGCGGCAATCTATTTCCCCGATCTCACCTATACCGGACGCACGACGCTATGGGAGTTCGCCGGCGAGATGCTGGCGAAGAAGCCCTGGACCGGCTACGGCTATGAAAGCTTCTGGGGGACGCCGCTGCTGCTCAACCAGGATCAGCCCTTCGACCGGCCCTGGGATATCCGCACCATCGTTCACGGTCACGACGGCTATCTCGACATCGCCGTGCTGATGGGCATCCCGGCGCTCTGCGTCGCCGTCTACACCTTCCTGATCGCCCCTTTGCGCGACTATATGCGCATCCCGGCGCGCAAGGAAAACATCTTCCTCGGCGATTTCTTCATGATGGTGGTGCTGTTCACGGCGCTGAACGGTTTCCTGGAAAGCTTCTTCTTCCACCGCGGCGATCCCGTCTGGCTGTTCTTCGTGCTCGGCGTGCTCGGCTTGAGACAAGTCTCGCTGCGGCCGATCCCGGTTCGCCTCTCCCGCTGATCCTGGACTGTCGATCTTCCGCCACTGGACTTTTCCAGCGCTCCGCAATTGTCTAAGGAAGCCTTCTTTTCTCGGAGGCTTTCATGACGATCAGGCTGGTTCTCGCCGGTTGCGGCAATATGGGTTACGCCATGCTCTCGGGCTGGTTGAAATCCGCCAAGCTCGAGCCGGCGGCGGTGTTCGTGGTCGAGCCCAATGCCGAACTGCGCCAGCGCGCCGAACATTTGGGCTGCCGTGCGGCCGCCGACGCCGCCGGCATTCCGGCCGATGCCGTGCCCGATATCGTCGTCATTGCGGTAAAGCCGCAGGTGATCCGCGAGGTGACGGCGCAGTACAAGCGCTTCGGCGATGGCAGGACCAGCTTTCTCTCCATCGCCGCCGGCACGCCGGTCGCCACTTTCGAAGAGATTCTGGGCGAGCTCGCGCCGGTCATCCGCTGTATGCCGAACACGCCGGCGGCGATCGGCAAGGGCATGATGGTGGTATTCTCCAACCCGCTGGTCTCCGACGACGTCCGCCGCTTCGTTGCCGAACTGCTCTCGGCGAGCGGCGTCGTGACGACGATCGACGACGAAGGGCTCATGGACGCCGTGACGGCCGTCTCCGGGTCAGGCCCGGCCTATATCTTCCACTTCATCGAGGCGCTGACGATCGCGGCCGAGAAGGCCGGCCTTCCCACCGAAACCGCCAAGCTGCTTGCCATGCAGACCGTCTTCGGCGCCGCCTCGCTCGCCGCCGAAAGCGACGAGGAGCCGGGTGTGCTGCGCCAGCAGGTGACCAGCCCCAACGGCACGACCGCCGCGGCGCTTGCCGTGCTGATGGGCGGCGACCGCCTGACGAAGCTCGTCACCGAAGCCGTGGAAGCAGCGCGGCTGAGGTCGATAGAGCTGGGGAAATAACGACCATCCGCATCACGCAAGGTCGGTGTGGGAAAAATCATTGCCCTTATAGAGCAAAGGCATGCCTCGACTTTTTGCCGAGGCATACGACAGGCAGTCGGCGAGGTTGAGCTGGGCCGGATGGCCGCGACCCTTGCCATAGTCGGAAAAAGCCTGGATCGCGAGCTTTGCATCGCTACTTTCGATCGGCACGACTTCCACCTCAGCCTCCTGCAGAAATGCTTCTATCGCCGCTTCGGCAACAACCGGCTGGACGGCGAGCATCGATGAAAGCCGCATCGCTGCTTCGAGTATGACCAGCGGAGATGTTATGCGCCGGGACGCCAACTCTATCCGGCCGCTCCATTCGGCTGCGTCCTCCTCGCCCGCCAGGATGGCGACGACGACCAAGGTATCGATGAACATTCAGGAATGTCCCCACATCTCATCGACCTCATCCTTGCTCAACGTCTTTCCGCCTCCGCCGGCCTTGGATTTGAAATTTCGGGAGATGGTGGCAAGCCGTTCGGCCAACGGCGCCTGTTTGCGGTGCCGCTGCAGTTCAGATTCGAGCGCCTCGATTACCGCCTCGGTCATCGAAACGTTTCGTTTTTCGGCAAGCTGGCGGGCGAGTTCTCTTGCCCGCGGATCCCTGATCTGAAGATTCATCGCTGCCTCCAATCCGTCATGACAATATAGCGCGACTGTCATGACAATGCCAGCAGCCGCATTCTTGCTACCCGGCCGCCAGGCGGAGCTGCGCAAATAGGAGCGGCTCAGCCCAACAGGGCTGGCGAACCGATCTTGGCTCCGTAGAGCATATCATCCTGCAGCCGGCGCAGGGCGTAAAGTCTCGTCGTCCGGTCCGGCACGGCATTGTCATCAGTCAACAACGCGCCCTTCTTCACCGGCTTCAGCACCTTGCCGCCTTCGAGCAAGCCGACCGGCACGGCGCGGACGGCGCGGGCATCGCCGACGGTCATGGTCCAGGAGCGGTAACAAGTCTCGCCGATCGCATCCAGGGTCTCCCCGGCGGCAAGGTCGCGCTTGGCGACCGCGCAGACTTCCGCCACCGGCCTCGACAGAGGCACCATGTCGGGCTTGCCGTAGAGCATGATACGGGCGGCGGTGAGCGGCACCTCCAGCGAAGTCAGGTGATAGGGCCGGAACAGGCCGTAATAAGGGCCTTGGCCGACATGGAGATCGTCCATGCGTTCGACGACGCGCGGATGCATCGCCTCGACGATGACGAAGACGCCGGGCGCCACGCCCTTGCCGATCGTGTAGTCGACGACGCCTTTTCTCGACAGGAGGCCGCCATGCTCTTTCGGGATCAGCACCTTGGCCAGCTGATCGCGATCGGCCCTGGGGCCGTGCATGCCTGGAACATCCGGAACCAAGCCGGTGGCGTTGGCAATGGCGCACATCTCGACCATGGTCTTCGAGCCGTCGACGAACTCGACCAGCATGCGCGGGTTCATGTTGCGGCGCGCCGCCTCTTCCCGGTAGTCGTCGGGAACCGCGTCGTGGTTGAGCGGATTGTTCTTGCCCTTGCCGGCCGCGACGACGCCTAGCCCAAGCGCCGAGGCGAATTCGATCAGTTCCATGCAGCTTGACGGCTCGTCGCCCGCGCCGACCGAATAGACGACACCCAGCCGGTCTGCCTGCTGTTTCAGGTAGCAGCCGATGGTCACGTCGGCCTCGACATTCATCATCACCAGATGCTTGCCGTGCTCCATCGCCATCAGGTCGAAATCGGCGGCGACGCCAGGTTTTCCGGTAGCGTCGATGACGACGTCGATCAGCGGATTGGTGACCAGCATCTCGTTCGAGGTGATGGCGATCCTGCCGCTCTCGATCGCCCGGGTGACCCCGGAGCCGGTCTCGGCCTCGGCGGCCATCGCCTCGTCGCCATAGGCGATGCGGATCGCCTCACGGGCAGTGTGCGGGCGGCGCGTTGAGATGGCCGCGATCGAAATACCAGGCATCAGCATGCCCTGCGTCACCAGATCGGTCCCCATCTCGCCGGAGCCAATGACGCCGATGCGGACCGGCCTGCCCTCGGCGGCGCGTCGGGCGAGATCGCGGGCAAGCCCGGTCAGGGCGATATTGGTCATGCAACAAAATCCACGGCTTTTTGCTCCGGCCGGCAATACAGGGAACGATCCGCGTTTGCCAATCAAACCAGGCTGAAATGGCGTTTTCTTGCGCATGCTTTGCAAGGCCTGAGCAGATTTCGCGGGAGCTTGTGCATGGCCGCTGCACGATTCGCCGTTTCTTTCAGACCATAACCATCACAGCGCGCTTTGAACTGGGAGAGTCCCGACGAGCGCGCCCCGTTTCTGTGCCATTTTTGCTACAGGTTTTAACCCTAATGCCGGAAATCGCAATTTTAGCGGGTGTCTAATCCATTATATGCTCACGGCCCCGAAAAATTTGATAGATACTGGCTGAAAGGTCCGGTGGCAGGCTTGGGCAAATAAGCGCCAATAAAAAAATAATGGCGCGGGGATAGTCACGGGGTAGAAATGACCAGGACGGGTAAAATTACCGTCGGCTGGCGCGTTGCGCTTGCTGTCACGGTGTCAATGTTGGCTTGTGGTAGTGCCAGCGCACTCACACTCAAAGAAGCTGTCGCCGTCGCCGTGGAGTCCAATCCGGAGATTGGACAGGCGATCGAAAACCGCGAAGCGATCGAATTCGAGCTGCGACAGGCCAAAGGCCTTTACCTTCCCAGCGTCGACCTGGAAGCATCGACCGGCGTTCGCCGCCTGGACAACGACACGCGGCGCGCGCTCGACGAGGATCACAAAGCTCTCTATCCGAACGAGGCCGACCTCACCGTCTCGCAGACGCTTTATGACAGCGGCGCAAGGCGGGCGGAACTGAACCGCCAGGCCTCGCGGGTCGATGGAGCTTCCTTCAGGGTTCTGGAACGGTCCGAGTTCATCGGCCTCGCGGTCGTCCAGGATTATCTGGAATACATGCTGCAGGCTTCGATCGTGGTCGAAGCCAAGAAGAACCTCGGCTTCCATCAGTCCATCCTCAGCGATATCAGGCAAGGCATCGCGGGCGGCGCGCTCAACGATGCCGACCGGCAGCAGGCCGAGGAACGCCTTTATGCCGCCAAGGCGCGGATGCAGGAAGCGACCGAAGAACTCGAGGCGGCCAAGATCCGCTTCTTCAAGAATGTCGGCAAGCCGCTGACCAACGCCTCGCGGCCGGCCGATGTCGCAGCCGCCCTGCCGCGGTCGTTGGACGATGCGATCGGGCTCGCCAGGCAGAACAACCCGCGCGTCCATATGGCCAACAGCGACATCGACGCCGCCGCTTCGCTGGTCGACGCGGCGCGCGCGAAATACGGCCCGACGATTACCGCCGAGGGTGTTGCCCGGGGCGGGTATGACATCGACGGCGACAATGGCGACGCAAGCGATCTGCAGGCCCGGGTGGTGCTGCGCTGGAACCTCTATCGCGGCGGCATCGACAAGGCCAACGAACAGGAACAGATTCGCCGCACCAGCGAGCAGCGCCTTGCGCTGCACCAGGTGCTGCGCGAGATCGAGGAAGCCGTCCGGACCTCATGGGACCGCCGCTTCCGCCAGGCGGAGCTGGCAAAGACGCTGCGGCAGCAGGCAGCCACCAATGAAAAGCTGGTCGCCTCCTATCGCGAGCAGTTCAAGGTCGGGCAGCGCTCGCTGCTCGATGTGCTCGATGCCCAGAACACGCGCTTCAACACCGCGACGCTGGCCGACACGTCGTCCTACGCGTCGCTGTTCGCGGAATACCGGCTGCTGGCCGCAACCGGGGAATTGCTGAAGACGCTCAACATCCAACCGGCCAAGCAGGCCGCGGCCTACGCCCGTGAGGAATTCGGTGTGCCGGCTACGGCCGATACCGAGACCTATGCGCGGACGCCGTCGGAGCAGAAGAACGATCTGCCGTTCGACATCCTCGCGCCGGTCAGGAAAAAGTAGCCGATGTAGCGTCGATCTTCGGTCCTTCGGGGCGGATCGTGAACCAGCAACCTAATATCCTATCGCCCAAGGAGGCTTTCAAAGCCTGCTTCTGCGCTGTGGCGGCCTATCTCGGCAGGCCGAGCGCGGAAACGGTGCTGTTCGCCGGCGTGCCGATTTCAGAGACGCGCATCGAGCCGGACGAGATCCGCCATCTGGCCGAGCGCATCGGCCTGGAGGTCCAGAATTTCAGCCATCGCGATTTCCTGCGCGGCCGCTTCGATCTTCCGGCCATCGTCTTTCGCGTCAGCCAATTGCCGATCGCCCTCCTGGCGGAGATCGAGGGCGGGCAATATCTGACGGCGCCGCAGGAAAACGGCCGCACCACGATCGACAGATCGGAACTCGCCGAAAGCTATATCAGCGGCGGCACGTCCTTCTCGATCACCTATGCCAACCAGGCCGAGGAGATGACGGTCGGCACCGCCGCGCGGATCGAAAGGCGCCACTGGCTGACCGGCACAATGGGGGCGTTCTGGCGCACCTATTCGAAAGTGGTGCTGTCGGCGATGTTCATCAACCTGCTGGCGATCGCCTCGCCGATCTTCACGATGAACGTCTACGACCGCATCCTGCCCAACAAGGCAATCTCGACGCTGTGGGTGCTGGCGCTCGGCATCGGCGCGGCGATCCTGTTCGACCTGCTGCTGAAGACGGCCAGGGCATCGCTGATCGACTATGCCGGTCGCAAGGCGGACCTGCGGATTTCCTACCTGCTGTTCGAGAAAGTGCTGAATTCCTCGCTTTCGGCGCGGCCCGGGTCGACGGGCGAATACGCAAACCGCGTCACGCAATACGAGTTCGTGCGCGAGTTCTTCACCTCGAACACGATCAGCGTCTTCATCGACACGATCTTCGTCTTCGTCTTTCTGGCTGTCATCTACGCCATCGGCGGCTGGCTGGTGGTGATACCGGCGCTGGCCTTCGTCATCTCCGTCATTGTCGGGCTGATCACGCAGCGGCGGATCGGCAAGCGGGTCGCGGCATCGATGAACGAGGCGTCGCAACGCCAGGCCCTGCTGGTGGAATCCATCTCGACGCTGGAGACGATCAAGTCGCTGCGCGCCGAAGCCTACCTGCTGCGCAAATGGGGCGAGCACTCGAAGAACGCGGCCAACACGTCGGAAAAAATCAAGGAGCTCTCGGCGGCGGCGGGCAACATCACCGGCGCCATCCAGCAATTCGTGACGGTCGCCCTGGTCGTGGCCGGCGCCTATGCGTTCTCGGAAGGCCAAGTATCGACCGGCGCCATCATCGGCACCGTGATGCTCGCCGGCCGCGCCGTGGCGCCGCTCGGCCAGATTGCCATCACGCTTGCCCGGTTCCGACAGGCGATGCTGTCGCTCAAGATCATCAACACGATCATGTCGCAACCGGAGGACCGCCCCGACACGGTCGGCTTCGTCAACCGGCCGATCCGCAGCGGCGCGCTGGTCTTCAGGAATGTCGGCTTCGCCTATCCGGGTACGGAAAACGAGGTTCTGAGCGGGCTCAACATCGCGGTCAAGCCCGGCGAGCGGGTCGGCATCATCGGCCGCATCGGCTCCGGTAAGACCACGATGGGGCGGCTGATCGGCCGGCTGTTCCTGCCGACGTCGGGGGAGCTGCTGCTCGACGGCATCGACATCCGCCAATACCACCCCTCGGAGGTCCGCGCCGCGGTCGGCATCGTCGCGCAGGCCGGGGACCTGTTCTCGGGAACCATCAAGGAGAACCTCCTGATGGCGGCGCCGGGAGCGACGGACGAGGAGATCATCGATGCGGCGAAGGCCGCCGGCGTCGACGAGTTCGTCTCGCGGCATCCGCGCGGCTACGACATGAATGTCGGCGAGCGCGGCACCAATCTGTCGGGCGGGCAAAGGCAGGCCGTGGCGATCGCGCGGCTGCTTTTGACCAAACCGAAGATCGTCTTCCTGGACGAGCCGTCGGGTTCGATGGATCTCGCCTCCGAGCGGCAGTTGATCAAGCAGCTCAAGGTGGCGTTCGACCGCAGCACGACGCTGATCGTGTCGACCCACCGCTACAGCATGCTTGAGCTTGCCGACCGCCTCATCGTCATCGACCAGGGCCGCGTCGTCGCCGACGGGCCGAAGGAACAAGTCATTCAGGCGCTGCAGAAGGCAAATGCCTGACCGGAACGTATGGACATGCTAGCAAGGGAAGACCGGCCACCATTTTTCGCCTCGGCGTCCGTCTACATCGTCGGGGCGCTGTTCGTGTGCTTCACGGCTTGGGCGTCGTTCGCCGAGGTCGACGAGATCGCGCGCGGCGACGGCAAGGTGATACCTGCTTCGAAGACGCAGATCATCCAGGCCAGCGAACCGGGCGTGGTGCAGGAGATCGCCGTCCAGATCGGCCAGACGGTCAAGAAGAACGACCTCATCATCCGCCTCGACAATTCAGGCAACACGTCGAGCCTTGGCGAAGAGAAGGCCAAGGCGCGAGCGCTGCAGGCGCGCATCGCCAGGCTGCAGTTCGAGCAGAGCGGCAGTGTCGAAGGGTCGTTTCCCTGCCCGGCGGAAATCCAGAAGGTCGCGCCGGAGATCTGCGACAACGAGCAGAAGCTGCTTGTGGCGCGCCGCGACAATTTCGAGGTCAAGCTGTCGGTTCTCAAATCGCGCCTCGACCAGCGCGAGAAGGAACTGGACGAGGCCACCGCCAATGCCGACCGCCTGTCCAAGAGCCTTGCCGTCACCGACCAGGAAGCGGCGTTGGTCGAACCCATGGTCAAGAAGGGCCTGATGGCCAGAACCGAACAGATCCGTGTCGAGCGCGAACAGACCGACCTTCGCGGACAGCTGACCCTTGCCGGCGAGACCATCAAGAAGGGCCAGGGAGCAATCACCGAGGCGCAGCTTCAGGTGAATGAATTGGGCCTGCAATTGCAGCAGGAGGCATTGAGCGACCTGACGCAGGCGCTCGCCGATCTGTCCGTGGTCGACGAAACCATCCGCGGCGCCACCGACAAGGTGGCGCGCACCGACATCCGTTCGCCGGTCGACGGCATCGTCAACACGCTTGACGTCAACACGCTCGGCGCCTTCGTGCAGCCGGGCGCGGTGGTGGCCGGCATCGTGCCGACCTCCGAGACGCTGCTGGTCGAGGCCAGGGTTTCGCCGCGCGACGTCGCCTTCATCCAGCCGAACCAGGAAGCGTTGATCAAGGTTACCGCCTACGATTTCTCGATCTTCGGCGGCATCGAGGGCAAGGTCTCCAACATAACCGCCGACAGCCTCGTCGACCAGAAGACGGGCGAGCCCTATTACCAGGTGCGGGTCGCCACCGACAAATCGACGCTTACAAGGAACGGTAAGACCTATTCGATCATCCCCGGCATGATCTGCTCGGTCGACATCAAGACCGGACGCAAGACGATCCTCAACTATCTTTTGAAGCCCATCAACAAGGCGCGTCAGGAGGCAATGAGTGAGCGATAGCGCCATCCATCCGGACACGTCGCGCGAGAGGCTGCTGCCGTTGCTCGCGGCCGAGGATTTCGGCCCCGAATTCCGGGTCGTGGCGCGCGGCGGCGTGCGTCGCGGCATCCGGCTGGAGCGCGCCTTCTGGGTGTCGCTGAAACAGATGGCCGAAAGCCGCAAATGCACGATCGGCATGCTGGTCGAGGAGATCGCCGAACACCATCCCGACCAGGGCAATCTCACCTCGGCGATCCGCGTCGCCTGCATGCGAGGCCTTGCCGAGGAAAGCATGGAATTGCGCAAGCTCGCTTCGATCCGCACGATCAACGCGATCCTGGTCGCCTGCCCCTCGCCCGCCTTCGCGCTGTCTTCGTCGAAGAAGATCCTGGCCTTCAACGCGCCGTTCCAGCAACTGGTGAGGCGTCAGTTGCCGAGCGCGCCCGGCGAGGATGGGCGCCAGGACCTGAAGCTGGCGCTCGATCTCAACGTTCCCGATATCTTCGCCCGGCTCGACGCCAATGGGGAAACGCCCGTCACCAGCGGCTTCGTCATCGGCGCGGGCGAGCGCCGCTATCGCGGCCAGCTCAGCGCCGTGCGCGCGCCCGTCACCGAGCCGGAGCTGCTGATGGCCTTCGTCTACAACGGGTAGAGCTACGCATTCCTCTGGAACTGTCCGGGCTGCGCGAAGACACAGAGCGTCCCGCGAGGCGCTGAACCGCTCGAAACTACTGCCTCAGGCTCGAAGCCACTGATGGTTCCGGCGATCCTTCGCCCGGCGCGACCGTGGCGAAGCCGCCGGCGATGTCGGCGACCTGCGCGCCGGACTTCGACCCATGGATCCAGGCGCGATCGGTGCTGAAGGAATAGAGCGGAACGTAGTCGGGCAGATCGCTGTCGCGCAGGACGGCGTTGCCGAGACTGTCGAGGATGAAGGCGCCGCTTCCCGTGCTCACCGACAGGACGGCATGGAAGAACTTGCGGCGGCGATCCTGGAGCACCACCAGCGACATGCTCTGCGCAGGGATGCCGGCCCTGAGCAACGCCGCCATCTTCAATATGGCGAAATCCTCGCAATCGCCGGCGCGATGCTCGAGGATTTCCGAAGGCTTCGCCCAATAGTCGAGCTTGCCATAGACGACGCTGTCCTTGCGATAAGCGATCAGGCGGTTGATGCTGCTGTTGACGAAGGACAGCTTGTCGCGAAAGCCCTTGTCGCCGGCAATCTTGACGATCTCGGCGAAAGCCGGGCTCTCGCGGTCGCAGACGCTGCCGGCGGTGCAATCGACGATGGCCTTGTAGACAGGAGCCCAGCGCGCCGCGACCGGAAAGTTGCGCATCGACAAGGCGACCGAGCCGAAGACGCCGGGGATGATCGCGGCGGTCTGGATCGGGTCGATGCCGGGATCGGCCTTGACGCTCGAGCGCGCTTCAACCTCGTAAGGCACTGCCGGCGTGTAGCCCACGGAAACGTCCGCGATCCGGTACGCGGAAGCCGGCTGCCAGGGCAGCGGCCGGGCCAGCGAAACGCCGCCGAGGCTTGCCGGCGCAAGCACCTTTTGCAAGACCGGAACCGCGCCCGAATTCGCGCTTGCCGACGATGGATCTGCCTGAGCGGCAAGGCCGATCGCCAGCAAGAGAACCTTGAACCCTGTCGGGGCTGCTTTTTGTATTTTCATAACGCCCACCTTTGACTGCGGACGCTACCAATCTTGTCTCAAATTATCGGAAAGGAAGGTGGGTAAGTTTCCGCGAATCGCTCTATTCTGTTTTGCATCAAATTTTATTCAAAATTATACTTCCATTTACCAAGACGGGAGGCGTGCGACGCGGTCACTCCCACCCTCCTTAAGGTCATGCATATCCAGATATATCATCGCAATTTACCAAGTATAAAAAATGCGATTCTCTACATATTCGAATATATGAAATAGATTGAACGTCTGTTGCAAAGCCGGGGGCTGACATGTCTCTTTCCGGGAAATGCCGGAGGGGCTTTAGCTATGACGATCAATATCGAATTCGACGCCGTTTCAAATTCCTGGGACGAGCACACCAGCGCTGGTGAAAATCATATCTCGACGGGTGTGCAGGTCGCGCAGGCGACCGCCGTCCAGGCGGCGAGCGAGCCGGTGCCGGTCGATGTCGGCAGCGGCGCGCCGGCCCAGGGCGCGGCCAATGCGCCGGCAGCCAACCAGCCGGCGGCCGACGCCAAGGCTCCTGCCCCCGCGAACGCACCGGCGGCAAATGCAGCGGCAGGCAATACCCCGCATGAATATCACGTCGAGGCCGGCAACGTCGTGAAGCTTCCGGCCAGCGTGTCGATCGACAACATCAAGGTCGACGGACACGATCTCGTCCTCACGCAGCCCGACGGATCCCAGATCGTCATCAAGGACGCCGCGCTGAATGTGCCGACCTTCATCCTCGGCGACGTCGAGGTGCCGCGCGTGGCCCTGATCGCCGCGCTCGAGGCCAGCCATGTCGATGTCGCCTTCGGCGCCGACGGCTCGATCTCGGCCGGCGGCAACGGCTCGCCGGGCAGCGCGGGCGGCAATTTCGAACATCCCGCAGGCGGCATCGGCGACGGCTTCGGCCTGACGTCGCTGCTGCCGCCGACGGACCTGGCGTTCGGCCAGCCGGACCATCGCGAACTGTTTCCGGGATTGCTGCCCGATTCGACGCCGACGATCCTCGACCTGACGCCGTCGACCAGCGGCGGCGACACCACCGTCAACGAGAAGGGTCTGCCGGAAAGCTCAGGATCGGAGGGTTCGGGCGAGGCGCAGGATCCCGCCGCCAACACCGACCAGTCGGAGATCAACACCGGCACGTTCACCATCAACTCGCCCGACGGCATCGGCTCGGTGAACATCAACGGCCAGGCGATCTCGGGCGCAGCCCTTGCCAACAGCGCATCTGCGCCGGTCACCATCACGACGCCGCTCGGCAACTTGACCATCAACGGCTACGACGCCGCGACCGGCCAGGTGAGCTACACCTACACGCTGGAGCATAGCGCGCAGCATTCCGGCACTGGCACCGATTCCATCTTCGACAACATAACGGTCATCGTCACCGACAGCGACGGCGACGTCTCGCTTCCGGGAACCCTGTCCGTCGAGATCGTCGACGACGTGCCGACGGCGGTGAACGACAGCGCCACGCAAGTGACGGAGAACGCAGCGGTCGCGGTCGACGTCAAGGCGAACGACACGGCGGGCGCCGACGGCGTCGACTGGAGCGGTGTGACGCACACGGCTCCGCAGAACGGCGCGAGCCCGGCAACGGGAAGCCTGACCTACAACAATGACGGAACCTTCACCTACACGCCTGGCACAGGTGAACAGGGAACGGTGACGTTCGACTACACCATCAAGGACGGCGACGGCGATACGTCGACGGCGACCGTGACGATCACGCTGCAGACCGACTCGACACCGACCATCACCGTGACGCCGACCGGTGGTGAGCCTGCGGTCGATGCGCAGGCGGTGGTCGACGAGAAGGGCCTGCCGACCGGCACCGGCGAACTGGCCGATCCGGCCCCGAATACGGACAATTCGGAGACGACGACCGGCGCGTTCAACATCAGCACGGGCGGCGACACGCTGCAGAAGCTGGAGATCGCGGACAAGGACGGCAACCTCGTCAACGTGACAGGCGGCGGCACGGTGCACGGCACCAATGGCGATCTAATCGTGACGGTCAGCGGCGGCGTCTACAGCTACAGCTACACGCTGGCCCACAACGTGACGAACGCCGACCCCACCAAGACCGGGGCGGCGGACCAGGCGACCGGCGAGCACTTCGCAGTGACGGTCACCGACAGCGACGGCGACCAGGCCAGCGCCTCGCTGACGGTCAAGGTCAACGACGACGGGCCGCATGCGGTGAACGACGTTGCCACGCAGACGACGGAGAACGCACCGGTCACGATCGACGTGTTCGGCAACGATGTCGGTGGCGCGGACGGAGCGCAGGCGAGCACGGTGACGCTAGTCGCGGGCAGCTTGACGGGCGGCACGGGCACGCTGACGAACAACGGCAATGGGACGTTCACCTATACGCCCGCCACGGGCGAAGATGCTCCGGTCAGCTTCAAGTACACGATCACGGACGGCGACGGAGACAAGTCCGAAGCGACGGCGACGATCACGCTGGTGACCGACTCGACACCGACGATCACGGTGACGCCGACCGGCGGCACTCCCGCCGTCGATGCGCAGGCGGTGGTCGACGAGAAGGGCCTGCCGACCGGCACCGGCGAGCTGGCCGATCCGGCCCCGAATACGGACAATTCGGAGACGACGACCGGCACGTTCAACATCACCACGGGCGGCGACACGCTGCAGAAGCTGGAGATCGCAGACAAGGACGGCAACCTGATCAACGTGACGAGCGGCGGCACGGTGCTCGGCACCAATGGCGATCTAATCGTGACGGTCAGCGGCGGCGTCTACAGCTACAGCTACACGCTGGCCCACAACGTGACGAACGCCGACCCCACCAAGACGGGGGCGGCGGATCAGGCGACCGGCGAGCACTTCGCGGTGACGGTCACCGACAGCGACAATGACCAGGCCAGCGCCTCGCTGACGGTCAAAGTCAATGACGACGGCCCGAAGGTGACGGCGGTTGCCGGCGCGAGTGCGACGCTGTCGGTTGACGAGACGGCGGGCGCGCAGGT
>NZ_VFWS01000470.1:0-1260 GCF_006443065.1 Mesorhizobium sp. B1-1-5
GCATTGGCACTTTTTCGCCAAGCATCACCACCGAAAGCACGGTGACGATGATCGGGGCCGCGTAATAGACGGTGGTCAGTTCGGCGAGCTGCAGGCTGCGCGCGGCATTGTAATAACAAAGCCACGCCGCCAGGGTGAAGACGCTGCGCAACAGCATCGGCCACACGATCGGCGACCGCGCCGTCTCCGCATAGAGATGCCGTCCGCCGATCGCCGCGCAGGCGGTCAGTATGGTGATGCTGCGGTAGAACAGGATCTGCCAGACGCTCATGCCGGCTACCAGCAGCTTGATGTATGCGTCCTGCGTCGAAACAAGCAAATAGGCGGCGCCGGTCAGGAGGATACCGGCGAGAACCCTTTCGCGTGTTTCGAGAATGGCGACATCGGCCATGCGACAAGCGGCCTTGTGTGAAAACGGCTCCGGCCCCTGTCGGCTCCGCTCCCGCCAGCTATAGGGGCGAAACCTTGCATGGCGCTGCTCCAGCGCCGTGCTTGCGTTGGGGCAGGGCCGATCCCGGATGCGGCTTCTGGCGCGGCGCGACTGATTGGTTTAGCATCGTCTCACAAAGCCGGCGCGTAAGGTTCGGCGAGCCAAGGGAACGGCGCGGATCAGGAAGCCAGCGCTCGCATAAGAGACGCCATTCGCATCATGGCGGCGGGCTGACAGCCGGCACTTACGGATATCGAAACGCCGACATCAGGGGGAGAACGAAATGCAGAAACTGCAAGCGCAAGGCGTCCATCACATCACGCTGGTCGGCGCCGGTCGCCAGACGTCGATCGATTTCTGGGAAGGCGTGCTGGGCATGCCATTCATTTTCGAGCAACCCAACCTCGACAAGGCAGCCGAAAGCCATCTCTATTTCGATCCGGGCGACGGGCGGCTGATCACCATCTTTACCGACGAGACCCGCACGCCGGCAAAGCGCCGCACGCCGACCGACACGGGCTGCGTCCACCACATCGCCTTTGCCGTATCGCGCGTCACCTTCCTGCAGGCGGTCGCCCGGCTTGACGAGCGCGCCATCAAGCACAGTGGCGTCAAGGACCGCGGTTTCATGGATTCGATCTATTTCGAGGATCCGCTTGGGCTGCTGATCGAACTTGCTTCCTACCGTTTCGAGCCGCCGGCCGGCTTTGGCCATGCCGACGTGCTGATGGAAGCGCACAAGCTCCGCGTCGCGCGTGGCGACTACAACATCGCCGAGGCGCATCTGGCCGACGCCATCCAGGCGCTTGTCGAGAGCTCGCGCGCGACAT
>NZ_VFWS01000471.1:0-1260 GCF_006443065.1 Mesorhizobium sp. B1-1-5
GGCCGCAGGGGCTGCAGAGCACGCAATTTTCTATCAAGGACGGCAAGGGTTCCGGTGTCTACGACCCCAATCTGGCGGCATTTACCAGCGGCACCAGTTCGATGGCGGGCATGACGATGGTGTCGCAAGATGCCAAGCAGCACATGGAAGTCAGCGCCGACGGCGGCACCGCGACCATGGCCGCCACCAAGGCTGCCAATGGCGGGGTCGATTTCGCGTTGTCGCAAAAAGTGTCGAACTTTGTCGAGGCGATCAAATTCGACGATCCCGAAAGCGGACTGAAATTCCCGGTCACCGTCAAATCACCGGAACTGTCGGTGGATGCCAAAGGCAAGGGCGTGCAGACCAAGCCGCTGCTCGATCTCCTGGCATTTGCCGTCGCCAATGAGAATGAAGCCACGCTGAAAGCCAACCAGGCACAGCTCAAATCGCTTCTGCTCGCCGCGCTTCCTGTGTGGGAGCGCATCGACGGGACATACGGGTTCAAGAATTTCGCGGTCGAGAGCCCGGTCGGCACGTTCGGTGCGGCGCAGCTCAGCACCGCCTTCGGAACGGATGGCGTCGCCCAGAGCGGTACGATCGGCTACGGGATCAAGGCATCTGGGTTGACCGTGCCGCAGCAGCTTCTGCCGAACTGGAGCATGGCGCTGCTGCCGACCGATATCGACCTGAACTTCGGCGGCGCCAATATCGATCTCGACAGCATGGCGAAGAAGGCAATCGAAGCCTTTGATCTTAACAAGAACCCGCCGCTGTCGGCCGAATTCGGAGAGCAGCTCAAAACCGACTTCATGGCCAAGACGCCGAAGGTCGTCATTGGCCATAGCACCATCAAGAACAAGGATACCGAAATCGCCTTGGAAGGCGAAATGACGTTTCCTGGCGAGAAGCCGGAAGCCAATGTGACGGTGGACGTCGCCGGCTTCGACAAGATCGTCGAAGGCCTGCAGGAAGCGGCGAAATCGGAACCGGAGGTGGCGCAGTACGTCCCTGTGGCCCTGATGGTGAAAGGGTTCGGCAAGACCTTGACGGACGGCCGTATGGAATGGGTCATCAACGCCAAGCCGGACGGTTCGGTCATTGTCAATGGCGTCATGCTGAAGCCGGCCGATACAGCCGAGGACGACAGCATTGACGATGGCGGCGACGAGTCGGACCAGGCGGACCCGACACCGTAGCCACTCGGCTCACCAAAGCGCGTCGCCTTCGAACGGATTGGCGCGACGCGCCTCAAGCCTTCGTTTTATACTTGTCGCTCAG
>NZ_VFWS01000472.1:0-1258 GCF_006443065.1 Mesorhizobium sp. B1-1-5
GTTCGCCTCTTTACAGCTGACAGGATGGGAAAAACATACGCCGATCTCTATCACCAACTCGATAACCGCCGACGCTGAATACGGTTTCGCACTGTGGCAGCCGGTGAATCCCCGCGATTTGTTGGTTGTTGATGCAGTCAAATCCCCGTCAGGTCACCTGCTCAGGAGACGACGGACCACCTCTCGCGCCGATTTCCGCAGTACCGGCGCACTCCCTCCAAACACGGAGGCAAACTTCGCGCTCGACAGCCGGGAATTGACGGGGCGGCGCGCCTTGGTCGGATAGTCCGTCGCAGCAATATCGCGCACCCGCGCGGAGGGGCCACCGAGCCCACCGCTTATGTCCAGGATATGGCGGGCGAAGCCGCTCCAGTTGGTCTCGCCCGTGCCGGCCAGATGATAGATGCCCCACGCGGCGAAATCCTCGTTGCGGTGCAGCCGTGCTGCCGCATGCAGGATCGCGTCAGCGATATCAAGCGCGGAAGTGGGATTTCCCCATTGGTCGGCCACAACCGGTATCTCGTCGCGGTCGCTGGCCAGCCTCAGCATGGTTTTGGCGAAATTCTTGCCGAACGGGCTGTAGACCCACGCCGTGCGCAAGATCAGGTGGCGCGACTTGGCTGATGCCACCGCCTGTTCGCCGGCAAGCTTGGAGGCGCCGTAGACGCCAATCGGCGCGGTCGCGTCGGTTTCCAGATAGGGACCGTCCTGGGTGCCGTCGAAGACATAGTCGGTCGACAGATGGATGACGGGCACGCCGAGCCGAGCCGCCGCCTGCGCCACCTCGCCGGCGCCGGCGGCGTTCACCGCAAAGGCGAGCTCGGGTTCGTCCTCGGCCTGGTCCACCGCCGTGTAGGCGGCGGCCGACACGACGATATCGGGCTTAGCGGCGGTGATGGCCTCGATCACAGTCCCGCGCCGCGCGAGGTCGAGTTGCGGCCGGCCGATGGCGATGACCTTGACGTCTTCGCGCCCAGCCTCCAGAAGGCTTGCCGCAACCTGGCCCTCGCGTCCGGTGACAACGAGCCTCACACCGCCTCCTTGCGCGCTTCGCCCAGTCTTTCGCCGGCATAGCGCTGTTCGCGGATCGGTCCCCACCACCATTTGTTGTCCAGGTACCAGTCGACCGTCCTTGCCAGGCCGCTGTCGAAATTCTCCCTCGGCGCCCAGCCGAGGTCGCGGCCGATCTTGGAGGCGTCGATGGCGTAGCGGCGATCATGGCCGGGACGGTCGGTGACGAAAGAGATCAGGTTACGAT
>NZ_VFWS01000473.1:0-1257 GCF_006443065.1 Mesorhizobium sp. B1-1-5
CGATGTCCGACAGTCGGCCACCGGTGTTTCCTGGGAACATCGGCTGACCGAGCGGCAGGACATGGTCGCGCTTGCCATCGCACAGGGGCACGGCGTGCCCGATATCGTCGCGCGCGTGCTTGCCGGACGTGGCGTGACGGCGGAACAGGCGGAGCGCTTTCTCGACCCGACGATCCGCGACCTGCTGCCGGACCCGGCTTCGCTGACCGACATGGACAAGGCGGCCATTCGAATAGCCGCCGCGGTGATGGCCCGGGAGAAGGTGGCGATCTTCGGCGACTACGATGTCGATGGCGCCGCCTCGTCGGCCTTGCTCAAACGCTTCCTCGCGCATTTCTCGATATCGTCGGAAATCTACATTCCCGATCGTATCTTCGAGGGTTACGGTCCCAATCCCGAAGCCATGCGCGAGCTCGTCTCGCGCGGCGCGACGCTGATCGTCACCGTCGATTGCGGCACCAACAGCGCGGCTTCCATCGACGCGGCCAATGCCGCCGGTGCCGATGTCGTGGTGCTCGACCATCACCAGGTCGGCGGCGCCTTGCCAGCGGCACACGCAGTGGTCAACCCCAACCGCGACGACGACCTTTCCGGGCAGGGCCATCTCTGCGCCGCCGGAGTGGTTTTTCTCGCGCTGGTGCAGACGGCCAAGGTCCTGCGCGGCCGGCATTACCGTCGAGCGCACGCGGCTCGGCGAGCTCAGGGCATTTTTCGACGAGCGCGCAGCAGCCGACGTGTTCCGATTGCAAGACGAGGAAAGCCTGGCGATCGACGGCGCGCTTGCCGCCGAGGGTGCGACGCTGGCCTTGCTGGATGCGCTGGAAAAGGCCGGCCCGTTCGGTGCAGGGCATGTCGCGCCTGTTTTCGCGCTGCCTCGCCATCGGCTGGCCGACGCCCGGCTGGTCGGCACCAACCACATCCGCGCCGACCTCCAGTCGGGCAGTGGCGGTCGCATCCAGGCGATCGCCTTTCGTGCCGTCGACACGGTGCTCGGCGACTTCCTGTTCAAGAACCGTGGTAAGACGATCCACGTCGCCGGCTCATTGTCGGGCAATTACTGGAACGGCAATCGCAGCGTGCAGTTCCGCATCGTCGACGCGGCACGCGCCTGATGCGTCTTTGATCAGGCGAGAACCGTCTGAAGCCGGGTCAGTTCGCCGATCTGTGCCATCGTTGCCCTATAGCCGATCTGGATCGCCTCATCGGCGCGGTGGAATTCCGTCAGGCCGATATGGCTGAGTTTGGGCTGCAGCGACA
>NZ_VFWS01000474.1:0-1256 GCF_006443065.1 Mesorhizobium sp. B1-1-5
CGTTCGGTTGCCATCGGATGTTTTTCACTTAAAAGCAGGTGCGCGGTGCTGGATTTAAGGCGTGTCGATATTCAGGTCAGGCCGAGCCGAAAATGGCGGGTTCCGAGAACCGGAGCGGAGCGTACTTTTCGTACGTGAGCACCGGAAGCGCAGGAAACCGGCATTTGCAGGCCGGCGTCACCTGAATACCGACACGCCTAGGCCGGCAGCCGAGACAATGTCGTCGCGGTGTTCACCATGGATTGCCGGACCCGTCAACTGCGGCGAGCGGGCCGGCCATGAAAACTATAGGCAGGATGGTGGCATGACGAACGCCGTAGAGCAGCTTCACGCGGTCAGGGCGAAGATCGCGAACGCCGAACGCGAGGCGAAGCGCGCACCCGGCGCCGTCACGCTGGTGGCGGTGTCGAAGACCTTCGCGGCCGAGGACATCCGCCCCGTCATCGAGGCGGGCCAGCGCGTCTTCGGCGAGAACCGCGTGCAGGAAGCGCAAGGCAAATGGCCGGCGCTGAAGGCGGCATTTGCCGACATCGAGCTGCACCTGATCGGACCGCTGCAATCCAACAAGGCCAAGGAAGCGGTGGCGCTTTTCGATATCATCGAAACGGTGGACCGTGAGAAGATCGCCGCTGAGCTGGCCAAGGAGATGGCAAGGCAGGGTCGCTCACCAAAACTCTATGTCCAGGTCAACACCGGATCCGAGCCGCAAAAGGCCGGCATCGAGCCGCGCGAGGCGGTCGCCTTCGTCAAACGCTGCCGCGACGTGCATGGTCTGGCCATCGAGGGCCTGATGTGCATCCCGCCGGCCGATGAGAACCCCGGCCCGCATTTCGCGCTGCTGGAAAAGCTCGCCCGCGAGGCGGGCGTCGCGAAACTTTCGATGGGTATGTCCGGCGACTACGAGACCGCGATCGCCTTCGGCGCGACCAGCGTCCGAGTAGGGTCGGCGATCTTCGGCAACCGGTGACGCCGCCACCCGCTACCTTTCGCTGAACTTGATTGATAATCGGCTGCTACCGCGTTATATCTAGCCAAGCTAGCTAGTGGCACCGCACAGGGATTTTGACCAGTCGGCTCTGTTTGCGTTGGCAGGTGGCATGCGTTGGAGATTGGCCGAAACGCCCATCGCGATCGTCATTCTAGGGCGGAGCAGGAGCGAAGCTCCGTTCGCGAAGACCCTGGAATCCATGCCGTTACCTTCGCCAAGGATCGCTACGGAGCAAAATTCTGCACCGTGGCGGCGCTTCCAAGTCACG
>NZ_VFWS01000475.1:0-1255 GCF_006443065.1 Mesorhizobium sp. B1-1-5
GACTATCTGATCAGTCGTGGCGAGTCCGTTTTTCATCTGATGGGCCATAACAAGGTCGAGCCGGCGAAGCTCACCGACGGTGTGGAGGCAAGGCTCGACGGAACGCTTGTCTACCCGCTTTCCCAGCGTTCTGGATAGTCGAGGCCTCAGGCGGCCGACGGCCCCGGGTCGTCGAACCCGTCGTTGAAAGCCGCCATGACGCTGTTTTCCGCTTTGGGTTGTGACTCATCAGAGTGATGGGCGACGCGCAAAACCGGTCCGTTCGGTCGCCACGGGTCCGGCGCTGCATCCCCCGCCAGCTCCAATCTCTCCCGCCTTGCCGCTTCCGGCTGGTAGACCACTTCATGCACAGTCAGCGTTTCATGGCCGCCCTGCGCGGTCGGAATGGACATGGACTGACCTTCGGCCAGACCAAGCAGCGCCAGGCCGCGCGGGTTGGTGATCGGCAAAGCATGCCAACCAGACCGCGCATCTCGTCATGTGCGACGATGCGGGTCTCGGCAGGGCCGTCGTTTACACGATAGGTCACTCGGGTGCTGAGCGTCACGACCGTTGGCGGAATGTCTTCTCGAAACATCACAATTGCGCTCGAAATCTTCCGTTGAAGGACAACGGACAAGGCATCGCCGCGGGGATGGCGCTCTTGCATCACTTCAAGAATCGTGAAGTCCTTGGTGGTCAGTTGGCAGCTATCGATAGTGGGCATGGTGCGTCTCCAAGACGGACCCGTGAAAGGGTTCCGGCGTCAAGCATTTGATCGGATGTGGAAGCTACCCCTGTGCCGGACCAGAACAGGCCGGCGCAGGGGTCACACTCCCGCGATCAGGCTGCCTGCGTGATTGAGGAGACGGGTGGAAACGCCCATGTCTAGGCGTCTGCCGGGATCGCCGAAGACGCTGGTGCGCGCCGATCGACTGCATCGCCTTCCGCAGCGGGTTGGCCTACGGCAAGCACCGACAGTTTGTGCCGGCGCCCATCGCGCGCTGTCCACATGATCGACTGTCCGGCCGAGAGGCCGATCAGGGCCGTGCCGATCGGCGTGAGGACTGAAACCTTGCCTTCGGAGATGTCCGCGTCGCCAGGAAAAACCAGCGTGACTGTTTTGGCATTGCCAGTATCGGGCTTGAATGTCACCGTCGAACCCATCTGGACGGTGCCGGCGGAGACCCAATCATCGGCGACGATACGTGCCCGCTCGAGTTCGGCGAGCAGTTCATCGGAGGCCTCCGGATTGCGCGCGGCCACGGTGCTCGCA
>NZ_VFWS01000476.1:0-1251 GCF_006443065.1 Mesorhizobium sp. B1-1-5
GCCCGTCCGTCAGCCACAGCAGTACCGCGCCGATCAGCGGCGCGGCGATCAGCTTCTGCCGCAGGGTGCGCGCGCCCGAAAGCATGGCGAGCGCCGGCACGGCAAGGCCGACGAAACCGATGACGCCGATCTGCGCCGCGACCGTCGTTGCCATCCATACCGCAAGAGCGATGATGAGAAAGCGGCTGGTGTGGCGGGCAACGCCAAGGCCGCGAGCCGAGGCGTCGTCGAGGCCAAGGATGGTCAGCGGCCGCAGCAGCATCAGCGCCGCGGCGGCGCCGGCCGCCAGCCTGATCGTCAGCGCGATGGCCGGTCGCCAATCCTGCTGCACCAGCGACCCGCCGCCCCAGATGAACAGCGAGAACAGGTAGTCGCCATTGGCGAGGATCAGCGCGGCGCTGACGGAACTCGCGGTCAGCGCCACCATCATTCCGGCGAGCACGACCGACACCGGCTCCAGCCCGCGCCGCCAGGTCAACGCCAGCACCAGCAGCACAGCGGCGGTGCCGCCGGCAAAGGCCACCAGCCCTTGCGATCGCTCCATCAGCAACGGCGCGTAAAGCGAGGCGAGCGTCATCGCCAGTTGCGCGCCGCCCGAAATGCCGAGCGTCGATGGTTCCGCCAGCGGATTGCGCAGCACATGCTGCAACAGCAGGCCGGACAGGCCGAGCACGGCGCCCGCCAGCACCGCTACGACGGCGCGCGGCAGCGAGCTGTAGAACAGGATGACATGCTGGAGATCGCCCGGCACCGATGCCGGCTGCTGCATGCCGACGCGCCATGCGAACAAGAGTGTGGCCAGCCCCGCGAGCAGGCCCCACAGGATGATGGGCGACCGCGCGCCGCCGATGGTGCGGTGAGGCATCTCGCTCCGGGCCATGGCGCGCTCCGTCACGAAGCATGACCCGCAAGCGCCGCCGTCGCCAGCCGCGCGAAGCGGCGCGCCGACGGCAGGCAGCCGAAATGGTTGATCGCTTCGAGCACCGCGACGCGGCCTTTGCTCACGGCCGGCAGCGCGTTCCACAACGCATTGGTGGGAAGCGAGCGCCCGACATCCGCCGGCAAGGGCGAGACGATCAGGATGGAGGCCTCGGGCACCCGCGCCAGCGCCTCCAGGCCAACGGGTGCTGCCGCGCTGTAACTTGTCTCTTCGGACCAGGCATTGACCAGGCCGAGCCGTGTGAGCACGTCACCGAACATGGAGTCGCGGCCGAAGGCGCGGAAGTGCCTGGAATCGCCGAGGCTGCTGAC
>NZ_VFWS01000477.1:0-1250 GCF_006443065.1 Mesorhizobium sp. B1-1-5
GGCTCAGGCAAGTCGACCTTGATCCGCTGCATCAACGGCTTGGAAGACCTGCAGCAAGGCTCGGTGGAAATCGACGGCAAACCGCTGGTCGAGAAGTCCCACGGACGTATGGTTCCGCGCCGGGACATCGGCATGGTGTTCCAGCAGTTCAACCTCTTCCCGCATCTCAAGGTGATCGAGAACTGTACGCTGGCGCCCGTCCGCGTGCTCGGAAAATCCCGCAAGGACGCTTCGGAGAGAGCGCTGGAGATGTTGCACAAGGTACGGATCGCAGATCAGGCGGACAAGTATCCGTCCCAGCTTTCCGGCGGCCAGCAGCAGCGCGTCGCGATCGCCCGCGCGCTCTGCATGCAGCCCAAGATCATGCTCTTCGATGAACCGACCTCGGCTCTCGATCCGGAAATGGTCAAGGAAGTGCTAGACACCATGGTCTCGCTGGCCTCCGAAGGCATGACGATGATCTGCGTGACGCACGAAATGGGCTTCGCCAGCCAGGTGGCCGACCGGGTCGTCTTCATGGACAAGGGCCGGATACTCGAGGAGGCCACGCCGAAGGAGTTCTTCGCAGCCCCGAAGCATCAGCGGGCACGCGAATTCCTCTCGCAGCTCCTTCATTGACAAATTCATATCCGCCAAGGGTCATAGATGAAAATCGCCTCCGTCCGCCCGTTCATTCTCCATCTTCCACTCACCTCGGACTCCATTTCGGACTCGACCCACAGCATCACCCATTGGGGTGTCGTGGGTACGAAGATCGTGACCACGGATGGGCTGGAAGGTTATGGCTTCACCGGCACGCATGCCCATCTGGCCGCCGACCGGCTGATAACGTCCTGCATCGGCGAGTGTTACGCGCCGCTTCTGGTAGGCGAAGACGCCTCGGATCATCAGCGCCTATGGACCAGGCTTGCGCGCCATCCTTCGCTTCAATGGGTCGGTCGGGCCGGCATCACGCATCTGGCGCTGGCTGCAATCGATATCGCGCTGTGGGATCTGAAGGCGAAATGGGCGGGCCTGCCGCTGTGGAGTTATCTCGGCGGCGCGCGCACCGATGCCCTGGAGGCTTACAATACCGATATCGGCTGGATTTCGTTCGACCTGGACACGTTGCGGCGCGGCTCCGCGAAAGCCGGCGAGGAGGATGGATTCACACGCATCAAGATCAAGGTCGGCCATGACGACCCAAATGTCGACGTCGAGCGCCTGGCGGCTATGCGCAAACGTGTCGGATCAAGGATCCGGATCGCAAT
>NZ_VFWS01000478.1:0-1249 GCF_006443065.1 Mesorhizobium sp. B1-1-5
CCGCCGAGCGCCGCGACCAGCTTTTTCTCTTCCTCGGTCAGGTGCTTTTCGGCCAGCCGGCGCAGCCATTCCTCGGGGATATCAGCGACGTTGACGGCATTCGGACCGCTGAGCGCCTCCACACCCTTGAAGACATGCGCGAACACCTGGTCGAAGCGGTCGATATGGCACTCGTCCTTCACCAGCGCGGCGCGAGCGAGGTAGTAAAAACCTTCGACGTCATAGTCGACCAGCCCGGCTTCCAACCCCTCCAGCAGCAACAGGTATTCCCGCAAAGAGACGGGAACGCGTGCAGCCTTCAGTTCGAGGAAGAAGGGGATGAACATTTTCTGTCTATAAGAGGTCGTACTCGATGAAGCCGGTGCGGCGCGCGACATGGTCATAGAGCTTGCGCGCCGTGGCGTTGGTTTCGTGCGTCATCCAGTAGACATTCCTGACGCCGATCTTGCCGGCTTCCTGCTTCACGGCTTCGATCAGCGCAGCGCCAATCCCCTTGCCGCGCACTTCGGGGTCGGCGAACCAGCCATATTGAGTGCGCGACAAGGCTTCGCCGCGGCGGCTGTCGTCTTCCTGATGGACAATCACCGCATCGAGCTCACCGCGATCGAAAGCCTCCTCCAGCATGGAGCTCGTATCGATCCTGATGTTGAGCGCGAGCGACGGATCATGGGCATGCAACTGGGCTATAAATATGGACAGCTCAGGCCCGGCGACGTGATCGACAAAGCCGAGAGCAAGCCGACACGGCGCGTCGGAAAATTCCGTAACGGCTCGTTCGTGGGCGGCAAGGAATTCACGCGCCGCCGGGAGAAAAGCCGCTCCCCTTGCCGAGAGGGCCACGCGGCGCGGCGTTCGTTCGATCAGACGCGCGCCGAGCTTCTCTTCCAGCCGACGCAGCTTAACGCTGATCGTCGCCTGGGTGCTGCCCAGCGCGGCAGCCGCACGCGTGAAGCTCTGCAGGTCGGCCACCATGACGAAGGTCCGCACGGCATCGACGTCAAGACTGGGCATCTCTAATCATTCCATTTTGTCATTTCTGAAATAGAAATGCATAGTCTTTTTTCATGATCGGAGGCCATTTAAGTCATGTCGACCGCTGTGTGAAGAGCGACGCTCGCAGCCACTTCCGAATGCTCCGACTGAAAGTGACCGACATGACGTTTCCAATCGACCGAAACACCGTTGCTCTTGCGGGGGTCTGCCTCGCCTCGCTGCTGTTCGGCCTCGCAATCTCCAGAGTCCAGGTGAT
>NZ_VFWS01000479.1:0-1248 GCF_006443065.1 Mesorhizobium sp. B1-1-5
GAACCGAACCAGTCGCTGTTTCGCATGCAACCGACCGACATCACCGAGGAAGGACCGTTTTGCCCGAGGAACAATGTCGTGCCTGTGCCGGAGGGGCCCGGTCTCGGCATCACATTGTCGCGAGAACGGCTCGCTGCCTGCCATCGCGACTTCGCCGAGAACGGGCCCTGCAACAAATATCACGATCCGGCAAAGCCCGGAACTTACCGTCGTTTGCCGCTGAACTAGATGAGGGCGGCCGGCCAAAACAGAAGAAGCCAGCCACCGCGATCCCGATCGGAAAGGGTGGCCACGGACCAGAGGAAGCAGTGCAGCCCAGAAACCGGCACGTCCACGCCAAGGACTGGATGGACCGGACAAAACCGCGTGCTACAGTCCCGGTCTACAGGCCTCTGGCGACCGGAAACGGTGTAGTCGCGAATTTTCGTCAACCATAAGAAACAGGGGAAAGGGTCAAACCCATGAGCAAGAATTATCGCATTCTCGACCTCATCCGGCGCAACCGCTCGCCGCTCGAAAATCACCTCATCGACGGTCTCGTCGACGGCCGTGTCAGCCGCCGCGACTTCATCCGCCATGGCAGCCTGCTCGGCCTGTCGCTGCCGCTGCTGGGCGGCATCACCACGGCCGCGGGCCTCGGCGCCATGCCGTCGCTCGTCCGGGCGCAAGGCGCGCCAGGCGCCACGATCCGCGTCGCAAGCAGCGTGCCGGCGGCGACGATCGATCCTGTCACCATCGCCGATGCCGGCGGCCTGCTGATCATGCAGCAAGTCGCGGAGTTCCTCTGCGTCGACGGCCCCGATCGCGGGCGCAAGCCGGCGCTGGCTGAAAGCTGGAAGCCGAACGACAACGGCTCGGTGTGGACTTTCAAGCTGCGCAAGGGCGTGAAGTTCCATAGCGGCGGCGAGATGAAGGCCGACGACGTGGTGGCCAGCATCGACCGGATCGCCGACCCGGCCAACTCGTCCAACGCACTGTCGGTGTTCACCGGCATCCTGTCGAAGGGCGCCAGCAAGAAGGTCGACGACTACACGGTGGAATTCCACCTCGACGCCCCGAACGGCAACTTTCCCTACATGGTGTCGTCCGACAATTACAACGCCGTCATCGTGCCGGCGAGTTACAAGGGCGACTACGAAAAGAGCTTCGACGGCACCGGGCCCTTCAAGATCGACAAATACACGCCAAAGGTCGGCGCGTCCTTCGTCCGCAACGAAGGCTACTGGGGCGAGAAGGCGCTGCCGGAAC
>NZ_VFWS01000048.1:0-35393 GCF_006443065.1 Mesorhizobium sp. B1-1-5
AGGTCACGGAATGGATTCCAGGGTCTCCGCGACGCCGCTTCGCGGCTGCTCCGCCCTGGAATGACGATCGCGATAGGCGTTTCGGCCAATCTCCAACGCATGCCACCGGGGGAGTTTGAGAGAGACCTAAATCTCCGGGATGCTCTCGCGGAAGATCACTTGCAGCCGAGGCTGGTGCAGCTCGTAGGGCAATCCTCTGACCGAATGCGACAGGATGTTGAGCGCCTCCCTGGCCTCCACGCGCGGGTTCTGGTCGATCACCGCGTCGAGCGTGCCGTCGAGCAAAAGCTCCTTCGTGCCGTCGGTCACCTCATGGCCGAGGAAGATGATCTCCTTCGCGCGTCCGCGTTCCTTCAGCGCTCGGGCGATCCCGGTGTTGCCGGCGCCGACATTGTAGATCGCAGCGAGGTCGGGGTGGCGCTCCAGCAATGCGGAGGCCTCGGAATAGGCCTTGTCGCGATCGTCGAGCATTTCACGCATCTCGACGATTTCGAGGTTGGGCGATTCTTCGGCGAGGATATGGCGGAAACCCATCTCGCGCTCCTCATGGCCGCGATAGGCGAGCGAGCCTGCGAACAGCGCGACTTTGCCCGGATGGCCGGCGCCCATGAAGCGGTTGAGCAGATAGCCGGCCAGCCGGCCCGCGGCGCGGTTGTCGATGCCGATATAGGCGACCCTCGGCACGTGCAGGATGTCGGAGGCGATGGTGACGACCTTGATGTCGCTCGCCGATAGCGAGCGGATCGCCTCGCGCACCGTCGGGTGGTCGAGCGCGATGACGCCGACGCCTTGCGTCTGGCCATGCAGGTCCTGCAGCAGGCGGGCAAGCCGGTCGGGATTGAAGCCTTCGATGGTCGTCACGCGCACGTCGAGATCGGGCCGCGCCAATGCCTGCGCCTCGATGTGCCGATGCAGCAGCTTGATGAAGGAGTTGGTGCCGGCCGGCAGCGCGAAATCGAGCCTTATCGTCTGCCCCGGCACGGCTCTCTGCGGCGCGCCGTTCGGCGTTTCGGCGATGTAGCCCAGGCGCTGCGCCATCTCGATGACGATCTCGCGCGTACGCGCCCGCACGCCCGACCGGTTGTTAAGCACGCGGTCGACCGTGGCCGGAGAAACACCGGCTTCCCGGGCTATGTCTGTCAGGGTTGACCGCACGTCGAGCACCTCATCGCAAGCATCAAAATCACGCAGCTCCCACTCAGTTCCGGGAAACGCCTCGGCAGCGATCGCGATTCTGATGTGAAATGATGTAACCGGCCTTGGCTTGCGCGCAAGCCGGCGCGGTACATAAGGCGGCGAAGGTCCGGCCAAGCCGGGCGGATCGGGGCGAAAGCCCCTCAAATCCAAGCAATGGGTGCGCTGTGATGGGGCGGGCGGACTGCATTTTCTCTCTCATCTGCGATCTTATGACGTATTTTGAGTATTTATGATGTTGACAGGCTTCATGCACTGCCGTCAATATCCCTCACGTGGGCCATGGAGGAACAGGCCCCGAGGGAGGAATTCGATGTCTCAACTGATCCGCATGTCGCGGCGCCGCCTGCTGGCGTCCGGAGGAAAGGCGGCTGTCTTCGTCGCCGCGACTGGTATTGCACCGCAGTTCATTCGTCCCGGCCGCGCCTTCGCGGCGGATGCGCTGGCGCCTGGCATGATCGGCGGGCCGGCCGGCTTCGACGGCGCCGAACGCTATCAGTACGGTCCCGACACGCCGGAAGGGCGCGCGGTCGAGGCGGCCAAGGCGCTGAAGGCGGCCGGCAAGGCACCGACGAAGATCGTTCTCGGCCTGTCGGACGGCTCGATCGGCCAGTTGACCAAGCCTTTCCCGGCCGGCGCGCCGTCAATCAAGGATCTTTGGGAAAAGGAAACCGGCATCCAGATCGAGATCGTCGGCCTGCCGAACGGCCAGGAATTCACCAAGACGATGCAGGACATCTCCACCAAGGGCGGGGCCTACGACATCTATTCGACCGAATGGAACCGCCTCGGCGATCTCGCCGAGACCGGCGGCATCGCCAAGCTCGACGACTTCGTCGCCAAGCACAAGCCGGAATGGGACGACCCGAAGCAGGGTTACGTCAACGGCGCCAAGGGCGTGTCGCTGCTCAACCAGTATCGCGGCTCGACCTATGGCGTGTCGCTTGACGGCGACTTCCAGACCTGGGTCTACCGCGCCGACCTGTTCGGCGATGCCGCCGAGCAAAAGGCCTTCAAGGACAAATATGGCTACGATCTCGCTCCGCCGAAGACCTGGAAGCAGCACAGCGACGTCGCGGCCTTCTTCCAGCGGCCGGACAAGGGCCTGTTCGGCTCCACCGACCTGCGCAACCAGGGCTGGGGCTACACCAACTGGTACCAGCGCTATGTCTCCATGGCCTCGCCCAACCAGTTCCTGTTCGGCGATGACGGCAAGCCGCTGATCAATTCCGAGCATGGCATCGCCGCCACCAAGGAATATGTCGATTCGCTGGCGCATCATTCGCCCGACGCGATCTCGTGGGGCTGGCCGGAGCAGTACGGCAACTTCGCCAAGGGCGGCGCGGCGATGACCTGCGCCTTCTCCAACCTGCCGAAATTCCTCGATAATGCCGGCAACAAGGATTCGGCCGTCACCGGCAAGATCGGCTCGATGCTGCCGCCGGGGCGCGAGATCGACGGCAAGCTGATCAGCCGCTCGGTGCTCTGGTTCTCGCTGACCGGCATGGTGTCGTCGCAGTCGAAGAATCCAGAGGCCGCCTACCTTCTGCTGCAGTGGCTCGGCTCCGCCCGCATCTATGCCTGGATGAGCGCCAATCCCGGCGGCTATCTCGATCCTTTCCGGCTCTCGGATTTCTCCGATCCGCTCGTACGCCAGACCTATCACGCCTACCACATGGACGTGGTGCGCGAGACGGTGGCGCGCACGGTGCCGACCATCAACTATCCAGGCGCCACCGCCTTCCACAACGCGCTCGACGAGAATCTTGTGGCCTCGCTGACCAAGGCCAAGACGCCGGAGCAGGCGATGGCCGACACCGAACGCGAGTGGAAGAAGATCGCGCGCCGCATCGGCGAGGACAAGCTCCTCGAAGCCATCAAGACCAACAAGGAGGCCTGGCCCACGGTTCTCGATCCGATCAGCTGATCCGCCTCCCTGGATCAGAGCCGGAGGGGAGGGGCGTCAGCTCTTCCCCTCCTTCCTTAACGCCGCCAGCAAAGCAGCCAGATGAAGCGTTCCGTTCCCTTCGAGATATTCCGTTACGCCGCGATCCTCGTGGCGATGGCGGTGACGCTGGTGCCGATCCTGTGGATGGTGTCGATGGCCTTCAAGCCGATCGGCGAGTGGTCGGCGACCGGCGCCGATCTCACCTGGTGGCCGAAGCAGCCGACGCTCAGCAATTTCCGCTTCGTGTTCGGCGAGTCCGACAACGACCTGATCGTCGCGCTCGACCATACGGCGCTGAAGCCGATCCTGTCGTCGCTGCTTTCGGCCGTGTTCGGGACCGTGATCGCCATGTCGGCGGGTACTGCCGCGGCCTACGGCCTTTCGCGTTTCGGCTCGGGCCAGAACCTTCCGCTGGCGCTGATCCAGCTCAGGCTGTTTCCGCCGATGGCCGTGATGATCCCGGTGATGATCATGTGGGCCTTTCTCAACCTCAACGACACGTGGTTGGGGTTGGCGCTGATCTACGGCATCGTCACGCTGCCCTTCGCCTTCTGGCTGATGAAGACCTTCTTCGACGACATGCCGCGCGAGATCGAGGAGGCCGCACTGGTCGAGGGCTGCTCGCGGCTGCGCGTCTTCACCCGCATCACGCTGCCGATGATGCGGGCGCCGTTGGCGAGCGCCGCGCTCTTCGTCTTCATCCTCAACTGGTCGGACTATCTCATCGCGCTGCTGCTCACCACGCGCGAATGGGTGACGGTTCCCGTCTACATGGCGTCGCTGTCGTCCTCGATGACCGGGCAGCTCTACGGCGCCAAGGCCGCGCTCGGCCTGATCGCGGCGGTGCCGCCGGTGATCATGGGCATCGCCATCCAGCGCCATCTGGTGCGCGGGCTGACCTTCGGAGCGCTCAAGCAATGAGCGCGATGACGGCGACGATTTCGGAGGACAAGATGGACGCGCGGACAGAGCCCGCCACGCCTGACGAGGGCGCACGGCTGGGCTTCCGCCTGACCTTGCCGGCGCAGATCCTGGTGCTGTTCATCTCGGCCTTTCCGCTGCTGATGCAGCTCTACATCAGCGTCACCGACTGGTCGCCGCTCTCCGGCATCGGCTGGTGGAACGCCTGGGAGATGTGGAACAGTTTCGCCAACTACACCGACCTTGCGGCCGACACCCGCTTCTGGAGCGCGCTGCAGCGCACCGCGATCGTCATGCTCGTCTGCGTGCCGGCCGAGTTCCTGCTGGGTCTCGCGCTGGCGACGCTGTTTGCCGACGACTTTCCGGGCAAACGAATCTTCTATTCGATCCTTTTGATGCCGATGATGGTCGTGCCCGCGGTCGCCGGCTACATGTTCTTCATGCTGTTCCAGTCGGGTGGCCCGGTGAACGACATCCTGTCGCGGATCCTCGGCACGCCGGTTACCATCGCCTGGCTGTCGGATCCGAACCTGGCGCTGATCGCGGTCATGATCGCCGACATTTGGCAGTGGACGCCGCTGATGTTCCTGATCCTGCTTGCCGGCCTGGTCGGCGTGCCGGAAGACCAGATGAAGGCGGCGACTCTGCTCGGCGCCAATGCCTGGCAGCGCTTCGTCACCATCGTGCTGCCGAAGATGAAGACGATCATCATCATCGCGCTGGCGATCCGGGTGATCGAGAACTTCAAGATCTTCGACACGCTCTACATCATGACCGGCGGCGGCCCCGGCGTCGCCACCGAGACGATCTCCGTCTACATCTACAAGGTCACCACGCAAGACCTGATCTGGGGTTATGTGGCGGCGATCGCTCTCGCCATCCTGATCGTGCTTTCGATCGTCGCGGTCTACGCCATGAAGCGCATGGCCAAGGCGCGGGAGGTGCCGGCATGAGCGCGATCCATCTTCAGAACCTGATCAAAAAATTCGGCGACTTCACCGCGCTGAAGACGATGGACCTCGAAATCGCCGACGGCGAGTTCATGGCGCTGCTCGGGCCGTCCGGCTGCGGCAAGTCGACGACGATGAACATGATCGCCGGCATGGAGGAACCGACCAGCGGCAAGATCCTGTTCGGGGAGCGCGACATGGCGGGCGTGCCGATGGGACGGCGCGGCGTCGGCTTCGTGTTCCAGAACTACGCGATCTTCACCCATATGACGGTGCGACAGAACCTTGCCTACGGACCGAGGATGCGCGGCGCCGCCAGGGCCGAGATCGATCGCCGCGTCGGCGCTATCGCCGAGATGCTGCAGCTTTCGCCGCTGCTCGATCGCAAGGCCGACCGGCTCTCCGTCAACATCTTGCAGCGCGTGGCGATCGGCCGCTCGGCGATCATGGAGCCGGCGATCTTCCTGCTCGACGAGCCGCTGTCCAATGTCGACGCCGCGTTTCGGGCGGTGATGCGCACCGAGCTCAAGCAGCTGCAGCGCCAGTTCAGGCAGACGATGGTCTATGTCACGCATGACCAGCTCGAAGCGATGACCATGGCCGACCGCATCGCGGTGATGGATCACGGCGTGCTGCAGCAGGTCGGCACGCCACTCGAAGTCTACAACAACCCGGCCAATGTCTTCGTTGCGCGCTTCATCGGCGCGCCGGGCATGAACCTGCTCAAAGGCAGGCCGGCGGACAGCGATCGCGGGCTGGTTATCGATCTCGGGCCGCTCGGCGTCACGCCGCCCTTGCCGGATGACCTGGTTTCGGCTGTGCGCGCGGTGCGCGGCGACGTGCTCTACGGCTTCCGGCCGGAGCAGGTGACGCTTGCCGAACGCGGGCTGTCCATGCCGGTGAGCTTCGTCGAACGGATCGGCGCGCGCACCATCGTCCATCTCGGCGAAGGCGAGAGCGCGGTGAAGGCGGTGTTCGAGAATGATGTCGGGCTGTCGGTCGGGCGGACGGCGATCGTCGCGCCGCCGGCTTCCTCGGTACGCGTGTTTGACGCCGAGACCGGCCTTGCAGTGAGGGCGGGCTGAGCCATGGCCGATATCATTTTCCGCAATGTCACGAAGCGCTATGGCAATACGCTTGCCGTCGATGACGCTTCCTTCACCGTCAACGACAACGAGTTCTTCTGCTTCTTCGGGCCGCCGCTGTCCGGCAAGTCGACGATCCTGCGGCTGGTGCTCGGGCTGGAAGTGCCGGATGAGGGCGAGATCCTGATCGGCGGCAAGCCGGTCAACAGCGTGTCGCCGGCGGAGCGCAACGTCGCCATGGTGTTCCAGAACCTGGCGCTGTTCCCGCATATGAGCGCGCGCGACAATGTCCGCTTCCCGCTGGTCGAGCGGAAGGTCGCCGAGGCCGAGATCGAGAAGCGGCTGGCCGACGTCGCGGCGAAGCTCCATATCGGCCACATCCTGCACAAGCCGCCGGCGCAGCTTTCCGGCGGCGAGCGGCAACGCGTGGCGATCGCGCGCGCTTTGGTGCGCGACCCGGCCGCCTATTTGATGGACGACCCGATCTCGGCGCTCGATGCGAGGCTGCGCGAGGAGACGCGCGTCGAGCTGAAGCGCATCCAGCGCGAGCTCGGGAAGACGCTGATCTACGTCACGCACGACCAGGAGGAGGCGATGTCGGTCGCCGACCGCATGGCGATCCTGGAGAACGGCCGCATCAGGCAGATCGGCGCGCCGGCGGAGATCTACGACCGGCCAGCCAGCGCCTATGTGGCGCGCATGCTGGGATCGCCGATGATGAACATCCTGCCGTCGGTACGCGGCGCAAGCGGGGTCGAGGCGGCCGAAGGGACAGTCCGCATTGCCGATGCCAAGGCGCCCGCCGAGGCGGTCGAGATCGGGCTGAGGCCGGAAGACATCAAGGTGCGGCCCTGGATGGGCAACGGGACGGCGGAAGGCCGCCCGGCGCGGGTGTTCGAGGTCGAGCCGCTCGGCGGCTACACCGTGGTGACTTTAGCGGCAGGGGAAGCGCGGCTCAGGGCACTGCTGCGCGGGCAGCCCGATATCAGGCCGGATGCGATGGTGGCGATATCCTGCGAGCCGGGTCGCGTGCATTATTTCGGCCAGGACGGAGGTGCGCTGTGACGGCGGCCGCGAGGACAGAATTTCGGGAGGAAGAGATGGCAGAAAAAGGCTTCGAGCCGGACGTCAAGGTTCGCACCAGGGACTACCGGATCGGCTGCGTCGGCGCCGGCATGATCATGGCCGAGTGCCATCTGGCGGCCTACAAGGAAGCGGGCTTTCCGGTGGTGGCAATCGCCTCTCGCACCAAGGCGAATGCTCAGAAGGTCGCCACCCGCTGGGGCATTCCGACCGTACACGACACGCCGGAACAGCTGATCGACGATACCAACGTCGACATCATCGACCTGGCCTTTCCGCCGGACCAGCAGCCGGCGCTGATCCGCCATGCGCTGAAGCAGAAGCACATCAAGGCGATCCTGGCGCAGAAACCGCTGGCGCTGTCGGTCGAAGAAGCCGTCAAGCTGCGCGACGAGGCGGCGAAGTCGGGCAAGATCCTCTCGGTCAACCAGAACATGCGCTACGACCAGTCGATGCGCGTGTTGAAGCAGATCATCGACAGCGGCGCGCTTGGCGACATCGTCTTCGCGCAGATCGACATGCACGCGATCCCGCACTGGCAGACCTTCCTCCAGGGCTACGACCGGCTGACGCTTGCCAATATGAGCGTGCACCATCTCGACGTGCTGCGCTTCCTGTTCGGCGATCCCGACGAGATCACGACGCTGACGCGCAAGGACCCGCGCACCCAGTTCGACCATTCCGACGGCATCACCGTGTCGACGCTGCGCTTCCCGTCGGGCGTGCTTGCCGTCTCGCTGGAGGACGTCTGGTCCGGTCCGCGCCAGGAAGGTTACAAGGACGACCAGCACATCAACTGGCGCGTCGACGGCACCAAGGGCGTCGCCAAGGGCACGATCGGCTGGCCGACCGGTGCTGCCTCGACGCTGACCTACGCTTCGGCCGAGACGACCGGCGGCGAATGGGTGAGCCCGAGCTGGGAAACGATGTGGTTCCCGCATGCCTTCATCGGCGTGATGGAACAGCTGCAGCACGCCGTGAAGACCGGCACGCCGCCGGCGCTCTCCGTCGCCGACAACGTCAAGACCATGGCGCTGGTCGAGGCGGGCTACCGCTCTATTGCCATGGGCCGCACGGTCAAGCTCTCCGAAATCTCAACAAACTGAATCAACTGAATCGCTTACAGGGAGGAATTCAAGATCATGATGCAGGCAGGTATTTTCACGGGCTATTTCCCGTACGGCCTCGAGGAGACGGCGCAGAAGATCCGCGGTCTCGGTTTCAACACGGTGCAGCTCGACCTGCACTTCAAGGACATCGACCTCTCGGCCGGCCAGATCACCGCGGACAAGGCCAAGAAGGTGCGCGACACCTTCCGCGACCATAACCTGCCGATCTGCTGCGTGTCGGGCTACACCAACATCATCCATCCGGACAAGGCGGAGCGCGAGAAGCGCGTCGGCTATCTCAAGGAGATCATCCGCAATGCGCGCCATTTCGGCTCGCCTTACGTGATCTCGGAGACCGGCACCTACAACACCGAGTCCGACTGGGTGCATCACCCGAAGAACAAGACCGAGGAAGGTTTTGAAGAATGCCGCAAGGTGGTCGCCGACCTTGCCCAGACGGCTTACGACCACGGCGCTGTATTCTTGCTCGAAACCTATGTCAACAACGTCGTCGGCTCGGTCGAGGAGACAGTGAAGATGTTCGCGCAGGTCGACCATCCCGGCCTCGGCCTGCTGATGGACCCGACGAACTATTTCGAGACCCACAACATCGACCGGATGGACCAGATCCTGAACCAGGTCTTCGACACGCTGACCGACAAGATCAGAATAGCCCACGCCAAGGACGTGAAACGCTCGGGCGACGACAAGTCCGAGAAGCACGCCGATATCGGCGACGCCGACGCGATGGAAAGCCACACCTTCCGCGGTGTCGGCGAGATCGAGCTGCCGGCGCCCGGCCTCGGCTCGCTGAATTACGACCTCTACCTCAAGCGTCTCGCCGAGAAGCACCCGAACATCCCGATGATCATCGAGCATCTGTCGGAAGACGACGTGCCGCGCGCCAAGAAGTTCCTCGACGGCAAGTTCCGCGACAACGGCCTCTGAGATTGCGTAGGCGCCGCCGGTTCGCGGCGGCGCCTATCTGCGCGACATAAAGTGGAGGAAACGAGATGTTGAAGTTTGGATTGAAACTGGCGGCCGCGGCGACCGTGATCGCCGGCGTCGTCTTCGGCTCGGCTGCGCAGGCCGCGGACGGCCAGAAGACATTCTATCTCTTGTCGCATGGTGGCCCGTCGGACGCGTTCTGGATCGACTGGAACGCCGGCGCCACCAAGGCCTGTGACCAACTCAAGGTGACCTGCAAGATCTCCTTCAGCGGCGGCGACATGGCGGCGCAGAAGGAAGCCTTCAACTCGGCGCTCGCCGCCAAGCCGGACGGCATTGCCACGACCTCGGCGCAGCCCGGGCTGTGGACCGAGGAAGTGAAGGCAGCTAAGGCCGCCGGCATCCCGATCGTGTTCTTCAACACGGACGATCCGGCCACCGGCCGCCAGGCCTATGTCGGCGCCGACCTCAAGGAATCCGGCGCCATCTGGGCGAAGTACCTCGTCGACCACAAGATGGTGAAGCAGGGCGACAAGGTGTTCCTGCCGGTCGAGGTGCCCGGCGCCAGCTACCAGCAGCTCGAGACGGAAGGCATCGCCGGCGTCTTCGATCCGCTCGGCATCAAGTATGACGTGGTCGACTGCGGCACCGATCCGGCCGGCATCATCGCCAAGATGACCGACTATATGGTCGCCAACAATCCGCCGGCGATCATCGCGCTAGGCGATTCCGTGGCGGCCAGCGTCAAGCGGGTGTTCGACGGCGCCGGCATTCCGGCCGGCAAGATCCCGGTCGTCGGCTGGGGCAATTCCAAGGAGACGGCGCAGGCTGTCAAGGACGGCTTCGTCAATGCCGCCGCCTGGCAGTACCCGTCGGCGCAAGGCTTCATGCCGGTCGCGCTGCTCGGTCTCGCGGCTTCGGGCGAGCCGATCGGCTACGACATCCACACCTTCGGCCTCTACGACGCTTCCAGCGTCGAGCCGATCCTGAAGCTCTACGACAAGAAGTGAAAAAACTGGCGCCCGTCGTGTGAGCGGCGGGCGCAAGGCAGAGAGCATGGTTCAGCAAGTCATGGTTCAGCAAGTCGGGGCGGTCACCTCGGAAGACGGCGCAGGGCGCGCGAAAGGCAGGTCGGGCCTGATGCGATCGCCGCAATTCTCCTCCTTCGTCATCCTCATCGCGCTCGTGGCGGTGTTTGCGCTTGCCGACGGCAATTTCCTGTCGCCGCTCAACATCTCCAACATGATGGCGTTCCTGCCGGAGCTCGGCATCATCGCGCTCGGCATGACGCTGCTTTTGACCGCCGGCGAATTCGACCTGTCGGTCGGCGCGGTGTTTGCGCTCGCCCCGGTGGTGGTGATGCTGCTGGTGCAGAATGCCGGGATCGATATCGGCGTGGCGCTGCTTGCGGGGCTACTGCTGTGCATCGCGATCGGCGCGATCAACGGCGTGATCGTCACCAAGATCGGCATCTCGTCCTTCCTGGTGACGCTCTCGATGCTGCTTATCGTGCGAGGTGCCGCGCTCTACTTCACGCAGGGTTTTCCGCTGAAGTCCTGGGACCAGCCAGGCTTCTTCGTCACCCTGCTCGCCGGCAGCTTCAACATCGGCGCGTTCCGCTTCTACACCTCGCTCTGGTGGTTCATCGGGCTGTCGCTGCTTGCGGTCTATGTGTTGCGCTATGCCAAGCTCGGCAACTGGATCAGCGCCATCGGCTCCAACCGCAGCGCGGCGGTGGCGCGCGGCGTGCCGGCCGACGCAGTCAAGATCTGGCTGTTCATCGCGACCTCGGTGCTCGCCGGGCTCGCCGGCATGATCAGCGCTTTCCGCATCTCGGCGGCTTCGCCGGTCGCGGGCACGGGCTACGAGCTGGAGGTGATCGCCATGGTCGTGGTCGGCGGCACGGCGCTGACCGGCGGCCGCGGCACGATCCTCGGCACCATCGTCGGTGCGCTGATGCTGCGGGCGATCCGCAACGGCATCGTGCTCGTCGGCGTGCCGGGGCTCGCCTACAACATCTTCGTCGGCGTCATCATCCTCGCCATGCTCATCCTGCACGCTTTGCTGCAGAAAAACGCCGCAAGGAGCTGACGATGATACAGGAAGTGCTCCGGCTGCAGAATCTGCAAAAATCCTTCGGCAGCGTGCGCGCGCTGAAGAATGCCTCGCTGACGCTCAGGGAAGGCGAGGTAGTGGCGTTGCTGGGCGACAATGGCGCCGGCAAATCGACGCTGATCAAGGCGATCTCGGGCGTCTTCCCGATCGATCGCGGCGATATCTATGTGCGCGGCGAGAAGGTCTCGATCCGCTCGACGCGCGAGGCGATGGACCTCGGCATCGAGACCATCCACCAGGACACCTCGCTTGCGCCCGACCTCAGCATCGCGCGCAACCTGTTCCTCGGCCGCGAGCCGGTCAATCTCAAATGGCTGGGCGTCTTCGCGCCGCTCGACCTCTCCAAATTGCGCGATGCAGCTTCGGCGCTTCTCAAGCGCGTCGGCATCTCCAAGAAGCTCGACGCCGATGCATTGGTCTCGACGCTTTCCGGCGGCGAGCGCCAGTCGATCGCGATCTCTCGCGCCATGCAGTTCGCCGCCAAGGTGATCATCCTTGACGAGCCGACCAACAATCTCGGCGTCGAGGAGATGCATGGCGTGCTGCGCTTCGTGACAGAGATGCGCGCGGCCGGGCATTCGGTGCTCTTGATCACCCACAACATCCACCACGTCTTCGAGGTCGCCGACCGCATCATCGTCATGCGCCGCGGCGAGATCGTCGCCGAGCAGACGGTCGCCGACACCGACCTCCTGACCGTGGAAAGCCTGATAACCGGCGCCGACCTGTCGGCCCTGATGAAAAGGGCGCAGTGACGGCATGGTGAAGCTGTACGGCCAGACGCTTTCGCGCCGGCAGGTCGCCGAACGCTCCGGCATGCTGTCGCAATTCGCCGGCGTGCGGCTGATGACGCTCGGCGACGGCGTCGAGCGCGGCATCCGCATGCTCGAATTCTGCACCGGCTCGGGCCTGCGCTTCACCGCGCTGGTCGACCGCGCGCTCGACATCGCCGATTGCGAGTACAAGGGTCAGGCGATCGGCTGGCACTCGCCGAGCGGTTTTCGCAACCCCGGCCTGCACGACTATGAAGGCGAGGACGGCTTTGCCTGGGGCCGGTCCTTTTCCGGACTGCTGGTCACCTGCGGCCTCGACCACATTCTCGGCCGCAACGAGGTGCCGGCCGAGAACTATAATTATCCTGGACGCAAAACAGTGACGCATTCGCTGCATGGCCGCGTCGGCACCATTCCGGCGCGGCTGACCGGCTATGGCGAAAGCTGGGACGGCGACCGCTGCATCTTGTGGGCGGAAGGCGTCGTCCAGCAGGCCAGCGTGTTCGGCGAGGATCTGCATCTCATCCGCCGCATCGAGGCCGATGTCGGCGGCAGCGAGATCCGGCTCTCGGACCGCGTCGTCAACCACGGCTTCCACCGCACGCCGCACATGTATTTCTACCATGTCAATGTCGGGCATCCGCTGCTCGACGAAGGCTCGCGCTATTTGGCGCCGATCCGTGACGTGGTCTGGGCCGCGCATGAAGGCGAGCGCTATGAGGCGCAGAAGGTCGGCTATCGCACCACGCCGGGACCGCTGCCTGGTTTCAGCGAGCAGGTCTGGCAGCATGAGCTTGGCGCCGACGCCAAGGGCGAGGTGCCGGTCGCCGTTGTCAACGACCGGCTTGGCCTCGGCTTCGAGGTCGTCACCCGCAAGGACCAGCTGCCTTGTTGCTATGAGTGGCAGAATTTCCAGTCCGGGCAGTATGCGCTTGGCATCGAGCCCTCGACCAATCATGTGCTCGGCAATCTTGCCGCGCGCGAGCGCGGCGAGATGATTTGGCTGGAGCATGACGAAGCACGGGCCTATGACGCCGTGTTCCGCGTCCTCGACGGCAAGGATGCGATTGCCGATGCGGAACGCAGGATCATGGCCATCGCCCGCCAGCCCGAGCAGGATTATCCTCGGCCTTCCGGCAATTTCCCAAGACTGGCGGGCAGGGGATGAGCGCGACATTAATCCATAGCAAGCCCTCCGGCCGGCGGACCGGATTTGATTGGAGGCCGATGTGACGATGGCAAAGAAGCGTGACTACAGCCTTGTCGGCGAAAGCACTCGGCTTGCGATCGAGACAGGGCTGGCCTCGGCCGAGTGGTACCATACCGACGTGCCGCGCAAGATCATGAAGGAATTGATGCAGCGCTCCGACGGGCCGGCGATCCGCGACACCATCATCTGGATTGTCGCGATCCTGGGCTCGGCGGCCGGCATCGTCTGGTTCTGGGGCACCTGGTGGGTTGTGCCGTTCATGTTCGTCTATGGCGTGCTCTACGGCTCGTCGAGCGACTCGCGCTGGCACGAATGCGGCCACGGCACCGCCTTCCGCACGCGCTGGATGAACGACGTCGTCTACCACATCGCCTCGTTCATGCTGATGCGCAACCCGGTGCAGTGGCGCTGGAGCCATGCGCGTCACCACACCGACACCATCATCGTCGGCCGCGACGCCGAGATCGCGGTGATGCGGCCGCCGGACCTCATCAAGGCGGCGCTCGCTTTCACCGGCTTCCTCGACTTCCGCTATTCGCTGCCGACGCTGGTGCGCCAGGCCTTCGGCACATTGTCGGACGAGGAGAAGAGCTACATTCCGGAGATGGAGCAGCACAAGGCGGTGACCGCGGCACGCTGGCACATGGTCGTCTACGCCGCGACGATCGCTGTCGCGATCGCGCTTGGGTCATGGATACCGCTCGTATTGATCGGCCTGCCGCGCCTCTACGGCACCTGGCACATGGTGACGACGGGGCTGCTGCAGCATATCGGGCTCGCCGACAATGTCACCGACCACCGGCTGAACACCCGCACCGTCTACATGAACCCGATCAGCCGGTTCATCTACTGGAACATGAATTACCATGTGGAGCACCACATGTTCCCGATGGTTCCGTATCACGCGCTGCCGAAACTGCATGAATTGATCAAGCACGATCTGCCGGTGGCGAACCCCTCGATGTGGCATGCCTATCGCGAGGTCTGGCCGGTGCTGCTCAGGCAACTGAAATACGAGGACTATTATCTCAAGCGCGAATTGCCGCCGACGGCCAAGCCCTATCGCGGCGAATTCCATGATCTCGACATAACGGCGGCGGCCGCCGAATAGGCGCAGCTTAGGCAATTGGAGACAGACGATGGCGGAGTGGGTCGAAGCATGCGCGGTGGATGACGTGGACGAGGAAGATGTGATCCGCTTCGATCATGGCGGCCGCACCTTCGCGATCTACCGCTCGCCGGACAACGCGTTCTTCGCCACGGACGGCTTCTGCACGCATGAAAAGGCCCATCTCGCCGACGGGCTGGTGATGGACGACATCATCGAATGCCCCAAGCACAATGGCCGCTTCAACTACAAGACCGGCCAAGCCAAGGGCGCGCCGGTCTGCGTCAACCTCAAGACCTATCCGGTCAAGGTCGAGGCCGGTAAGGTGATGATCGATATCGGCTGAAAGCCGCCAGACAAACAGGATGTACCGATGAGCCGAAAGAGACCGACCGTTGCCGACCTGCGCGCCATGAAGGGCAAGCGGCAGCTGACCATGCTGCGCGTGCTGACGCTGGAGGAAGCCGAGGCTGCCGAGCGGGCAGGGGTCGACATCGTCTCGGTGCCGCCGGAACTGGTGCTCAACCCGCAATATCGCGACGCCGCGCCCAGCCTCTTCACCATGCCGGGCGACAATTTCTTCGAGATCGGCACGGCCGACGATTTCGTGCGCTGGTCGTTCCGGCTCTACAAAGCCGGCGCCGACGCGGTCTATTGCAGCGCCGGCTACGCCACGATCAAGCGCATGGCCGACGACGCCATTCCGGTGATCGGCCATGTCGGCCTGATCCCGTCGCGCGCGACCTGGACCGGCGGCTTCAAGGCGGTCGGCAAGACCGCCGATACGGCCATGCAGGTGTTCGAGGCGGTCAAGCAGTTGGAGGCGGCCGGCGCCGTCGGCGCCGAGATCGAGGTGGTGCCGGTGGAGGTGGCGAAGGCGATCTCGGAGCGCACTTCGCTGATCATGCTGTCGATGGGTGCCGGCACCGGCTGCGACGCGCAATATCTGTTCGCCGAGGATATCCTCGGCACAAATCGCGGTCACATGCCGCGCCACTCGAAAGTATACCGCAATTTCGCCGCCGAATATGACCGGCTGCAGCAGGAGCGCATCGCGGCGTTCTCGGAATATGTGGCCGACGTCAACAGCGGCGCCTATCCCGAAGACAGGCATATCGTGCACATGGATCCGGACGAGCTCACCCACTTCATGAAGAAGGTGGATGCAAAGCCCTGAACCGAGAATCGAAAAGCGTCAGCCCGTGGCCGGAGGGCCTTGCCAGATTCCGCTGACGAGAGCGGCATAGAGCGCTTCGACATCGATGCCGAGCGGCCTGTCTTCCTTGAGCGTCGCCACATGCGAACGCACGGCCGCGTGGATCGCGCCGGTGGCCGGCGCGAGCGCCATGCCCTCGCGCAAGTCGATGGCCTGCGCCGCGGCCATCAGCTCGAAAGCGATCAGCCGCCGCCACAGCACGATCATCTCGGCGCATTTGGCGATGGCGAGCGGCGTCTGCGTGGCGTGATCCTCGACGCCCTCGGACACGGGCAGGAAATCGAGCATCACCGGATTGGCCTTGTGGCGGATCGCGGCCAGGATCGCCGTCACCGTCTTCTGCAACGGGACGAAGCCGGCAGAGGCACCGCCGACCGGCGAGAGGTACTTCGGCAGGCCGTGACGGGTCGAGCCGGTGAGCTGGACGAAGCGCGCGGCGGACGCGGCCGCGCATTGCGCGATCGCCAAGCCAAGCGTCTCGAAGGCGAGCGCCAGCGACGCGGTGTGGAAATTGCCGGTCGACATGACCAGTTCATCCTCCGCAAGCACCAGCGGATTGTCGGCGGCGGCGTTGAGCTCGATCTCGACAGCCAGCCTGGCATGGTCGATCGCCTGAATCAGCGCGCCGTGGATCGAGGGCATGCAGCGGATCGACAGCGGGTCCTGGATGGTGGTCGGCGCCGGCGCCTCATCGCGCGCCAGCAGGTCGCGCAGCGCCTTCGCCGCAAGCTGCTGGCAGGCGCCCGGGCGTGCCTGATGCTGGCGCGGATCGAGGATGGTGCGGTTGGCGCCGATGCCTTCCATCGTCAGCGCGCCGGCCTGCTGCTGCTGGTCGAGCGCCGACAGCGCATCGGTCAGCGCCAGCGCCGCGGTCCCGACGGAAACGGCCGACGCGTTGATCAGGGAAAGACCGTCCTTCGGCGAGAGGGTGACGGGTGCAAGCCGCGCCATCATCAGCGCCTTGGCGGCAGGCATGCGGCGGCCCTGATATTCGGCTTCGCCATCGCCGATCAGCACGCGGGCGACCGCCGTCATCAGCAGAAGATCGCCGGCGCCGATCGAACCCAGCGACGGCATCACCGGATGCACGCCGGCATTGAGCGCCTCGACCAGCGCGGTGAACACGCGCGGCGACAGGCCCGAGCCGCCGGAAGCGAGCATCGCAATGCGGGCGGACATTGCCGCCCGCACCACCGGCACCGGCAGGGCTTCGCCGACGGCGGCGCTACGGCCCTCGATCAACTGGCGCTGGAAGGCGCCGGCGTCGCCTTCGACAGCCGTGACGAGATTGGCGCCGAGCCCGGTGTTCAGCCCGTAAATCTGCTGGCCGCCGGCCGCGGCTGCATCGAGAACCTGGCGAGCCTTGTCGAGCTTTTCGAGGACGGCAGGCGTGATCTCGACCTTGCAGGCGTTGCGCGCGGCGGCAACCACATCGTCGATGCTGACGCCGGCGCCGGTGAGAACGAGCGGACTCATGCGAAGCGCAGCCTCTGGCCGATGCCGTTTTCGCCGGCCTTGGCGAGCATGGCCTTGCCGAGCGCGATGTCGGAGAGCGAGAGGCCGCGATGCCAGAACAGGATCGTCTCGCCATCGCTTTGCCGTCCGGGTTTGAGGCCGGCGGCGATCTGGCCGAGCTCGGCGTGCAGCGTCGCCTCGCTCAGCCGTCCCGTCTCGACATGGGCGCGCAGCGAGCCGAACTTGCCGCCCTTGCACTGGCCCCAGTCGTCGACGACGATTTTCTGCATGATATCGGTCAATGACAGCTCGACCGCGCTCATCGTGCCATAGGGCACGACCAGCGCGCCGCGCTTGATCCATTCGGTCTTGAGCAGCGGCTGCGGTTCCGGCAGCCGCGAGGCTTCGACGACGATGTCGGCGCCTTCGACACAGCTTTTCCAGTCAGCCACGGCCATGACCGGCTTGCCGAGGTCGGCCGCCAGCCTCGCGACGAAGCTATCGCGGCTTTCGGGCCGGCGTGAGTGGACGCGGATCTCGTCGAAGTCGAAGAGATGGTCGAGCAGGCGCACGTTCCAATAGGCGGTGCCGCGCGCGCCGATATGGCCGAGCACCTTGGACGACTTCTTCGCCAGATGCTTGGCGCCGATGGCGGTGACCGCGCCGGTGCGCATGTCGGTGATGACGGTGGCGTCGAGGATGGCGCGCGGTGCGCCGGTGCGCGGATCGAAAAGATTGAGGATGCCGAATTCCGACGGCAGGCCGTGCCTGTAGTTGTCGACAAAGTCGCCGACGATCTTCACGCCGGCGGCATCGAGCGGCGCCACATAGCCGCGCAGCACGTTGAAGTGGCCGTGGAAGGACGGGTCGGGCTCGAGATGGACGCGCGGCTCGATAACGGTCTGGCCGTTGCCCTGCGCGACGAGCCCGGCTTCGACGGCGCCGATGATCTCGGCGTCGGCCATGGCAAGCGCTTCAATGTCGAGAGCATTGAGGTAGTCGATATAAATCGGCTTCATGCGTTTTCCTCGGCCACCCCGAGCTCATCCATAACAGGCGAGACGGCGACACGGAAGTTTGTTGGATAAGCACCGGGCCGGGCCGGCGCCACGGCGAAGTGTGCATGGCCCTGCCGTCCAAAGCCGGCGCGGAGGTTTCGGGTCTGCGCGCGTCGCTTCGCTCCTTGCTCCTTCCTGGACGCGCAGCATGGCGAACTGGTGTCGATCATCGGGCTTGCGGGACAGACGAACCATCTGGTGACGGCTTTGCAGATACCGCTCGACCCGCAGTTCGAGGTGAAGTGAGGCGCAGGCTTCCCCTTCTCCCCTTGTGGGAGAAGGTGGCCGAGCGAAGCTCGGTCGGATGAGGGGTGTTCCAGGGAATGCCAACGTCTCACTCCGCTGGAGCACCCCTCATCCGTCTCGGCGCTGCGCGCCGAGAAGAAGCCGCGCTACACCGGCCGGTAAACCCTCTCGGCCGTGTTCCAGAAGATATCCGCCTCAGCGTTCGCGCCATGCTTCGCCACCGCTGCACGGTGCGCCTGGATCAGCTCGGCATGGCTGGTCCAGAGCTTCTCGATCGGGAAGTTCGAGCCGAACATCAGCCGGTCGCTGCCGAGGATCTCGATCGCGTTGTCGACAATATAGGCGATGAGCTCCGGGTCATTGCGGTGGACGAAGGTGCCAAGCCCCGACAGCTTGGCGTAGAAATTGGGTGCTGTCGAAAGCGTGCGCAGACCCGCCTTCCATGCTTCGGTGGTTTCCGGCTCCATGCCGGTCAGCATGCCGGCATGGGTGAGGATGAAATTCGTCTGAGGGTTCTCGCCGACCAGTGTCAGCCCGTCCTTCATCTGCGCGGGAAAGAGCTGCAGGTCGAAGGAGAGGTCGTAATCCTTCAAGCGCGCCACGTTCTTCCGCACTTTCGGATCGATCACCTGGTCGGCCGAAGCGGCGAAACGGAAGGCGGGCGTCTCATGCCAGTGGAGCTGCATGCGCACGCCGCGCAGCAGCGGATACTTTTTCAATCGGTCGATCTGCGGGCGGACATCGTCGACCGTCATGTCGGCATAACCCACGATGGCGTGCGGCCAGCCGGTTTCATTCGCGGTGTTCTGCAGGAAGGCGACTTCCTTCTCGAAATCCTCCTTGGCCCAGTTGGTCTGGACATAGACGGCCTTCTCGACGCCCGAGCCTTTCTGGTCCTCGAGAAACTCCGTGATCGGATAGTCGCGGCGGATCGGCTCGTAGGGGCCGAAGATGCGCGGCACCATCGGCCCGACCAGCCAGGGCTGGTCCTTCTGGCGCCAGATGTGGAAATGCGCGTCGATGGCTTTCTGCATTACGATATCCTTTTCCAGATAGAAGCGGCCGCAGGCGCAGGACGGGCGAGCGACAGGATGAAATCGGTCAGGCTCTTGATCGCCGAGCCGTCGACCAGATCGTCGAGCGCCGGCAGGATGGCGCGGAGCGCCGCAGTTTCCGGGCGGAAGCGTGGATCGCCGGCGAGCGGCGTCGCCAGCGACAGCCGGAAGGCGCGGGCGCTGAACCGCCGCATCGCGATCTCCAGCTCGGCATGGCTGCCGCGTTCCAGGCCATCGGACAGGATGACGACGCAGGCGCCGCGCGCGAAGGCGGAGAAGCGCGGCACCGACAGGAAGGCCAGCAATGTCGGCCCCATGCGCGTGCCGCCGTCCCAATCGTCGACAAGCGCCGCGGCGCGGGCCAGCGCCTGTCCGCGGTCGCTGACGCGCAACGCCGAGGTGACGCGGGTAAGGCGCGTACCGAAGGTGAAGACTTCGGCGCGGTCTGCGCCTTGCACCGCCGCATGCGCCAGCTTGAGGTAGTCGGCGGTGTGCTGCTTCATCGATCCGGAGACATCGATGAGCAGAAGCAGTTTTCGCGAAATTGTTTGCCGGCGGCGCAGCAGCGGCGAGGGTATGTCGCCGTCGGCGCTGACGATTTCGCTCAGCGAGCGCCGGAGGTCGAGTGTGCCGCGCGAACGCGTGCGCATGGTGCGGAAGGAACGGCGCGCGGGCAGGGCGGAGGCGAGCTTGCGGCGGAACTGGCCAAGACCGTCGGGATCGCGCTGGAAATCGCGGCTGCTCAGCTGCTCGAGCGCCGAGGAGAACTCGCCGCCTTTCTCCTGGCGAGCGATCTGGTTCTCTTCCTCGCGCGTGCCGCGATTGTCCTTGACGCGGGTTTCGTCGTCCTCCTCGCCTTCGATCGAAGGCTTGGCGTCGCCGTAGAAATAGGCACGGAAATGCGCCTCGAATTCGCCGCGGCGATCGGGCGAGGGCGCCAGCGTTGCAAGCGCCGCCTCGCGGATGTCGTTCATCGAGCGCGGCCCAAGCAGGGTGACCGCTTGCATGAAGCTGGTCACCTGTTCGGGTGCGATGGCGAAGGCGTGACGGCGCAGCAGGCGGGCGAAGCCGAGAAAAGGCGCGGCGGCACGAGGCAAGCTGTCCTCTCCCCGTTCACGGGGAGAGGATGCCGGCAGGCAGGTGAGGGGCGGCGCCATGTTCTGCCTAGCGTGGCGCTGCCCCTCATCCGCCCGTTCGGGGCACCTTCTCCCCGTGAACGGGGAGAAGGGATTGTTGAGGTCACGCATCACCCCAGCGCCTCCTCGACAATCCTCCCCAGCTCAGGCGCAATGGCAGTCAAATCCTCCTCGTCCTTGATCAGCACGCCGATGGCGCGGCGGAAGGCTTGCGGCCATGGGCTGCCGCCTTTTTCGAGGATGGTCGCGGCATTCGCCCATTCGACCGCTTCGGCGATGCCGGGCGGCTTGGCCAGGGGCCGCGCGCGGATCTCTTGCACCGCATTCGCCACCGCGCGCGCCGTCGCTTCGGCGATGTGGCTCGAGCGCAGCATGATGATCTCGGCCTCGCGCTGGGCGTCGGGATAGCCGATCCAGTGATAGACGCAGCGGCGGCGCAAAGCCTCGGCCAACTCGCGGGTGCGGTTGGAGGTGAGGATGACGAGCGGTTGCGTCGCGGCACGGATAGTGCCGCGCTCCGGAATGCTGATCTGGAAATCGGAGAGGAATTCGAGCAGCAGCGCCTCGAACTCGTGATCGGAGCGGTCGATCTCGTCGACCAGCAGCACACGCTCAACCGGTGCGCGCAACACCTGCAGCAGCGGCCGGGCGATGAGAAAACGGTCGTCATAGATGTCGATCTCATGCTCGCCTGCATGGCGGATGGCGAGCAGCTGGCGCTGGTAGTTCCACTCGTAGAGCGCATGCCCGGCATCGATGCCCTCATAGCATTGCAGCCGCACCAACTCGCGGCCAAGCAGTTCGGCCACCGCCTTGGCGGCCTCGGTCTTGCCGACGCCCGGCGCGCCTTCGAGCAGCAGCGGCTTGCCCAGGCGGATCGCCAGGAAGATCGCGGTGGCAAGGCTGTCGTCGGCCAGGTAGCGCGAAGCGGCAAGGCGCGCGGCTATCGCTTCCGGCGAAACCGCGACCGCAACGGCGTCGGCGCTGGTCATCTTCCCCTCAGCCCGCGGCCTGCGCCTTCAGCGCGCGCAGGATGCGCTCGGGCGTGATCGGCAAGGTATCGATGCGTACGCCGACGGCGTCGAAGACGGCATTGGCGACGGCCGGGATCTGCGGGTTGGCGCACATCTCGCCCGGACCCTTGGCGCCGAACGGGCCGTCGGCGGAAGGACGCTCCAGCACGATGATCTCGGTCTCGGCCAGATCGCCGGGACCGGGCATCAGATACTGGTTGAAGTCGGTACCGCCATGGTCGCGGTTCGGATAATAGGGCTCGGTCGTCTCGTAGAGTGCATGGCTGATGCCCATCCAGGAACCGCCGACCAACTGCTGCTCGACCATCTTCGGGTTGAGCGCGCGGCCGATCTCGAAGACGTTCTTCACGGTAAGCACCGTCACTTCACCGGTCTCGTCGTCGACCTCGACCTCGGCCACCGTGCAGGCATGGGCGTAGCAGGTGGAAGGCTTCATCGCGCCGGTCTCCTTCTCCGGATAGGAGCGCGGGATCAGGAACATGCCGCGGCCGGAGATCGAGCGGCCGCGCTTGAAATGCGCCGACAGCGCGACATCGAAGATCGAGATCGATTTCTGCGGCGCGCCCTTCACCTGGATGTTGCCCTGGCCGTCGGTCTCAAGGTCGGAGGCGTTCACCTCCAGCTCCTCGGCGGCCACTTCCAGCATCACCTGGCGGGCTTCCTTGGCCGCCTGGATGACCGCGTTGCCGGCGCGGTGCGTGCCGCGCGAGGCGAAGGTGCCCATGCAGTGCGGGCCGGTGTCGGTGTCGGCGGTGTCGATGACGACGCGGTCGGTCGGCACGCCGATCGTCTCGGCGCAGATCTGCGCCATGATCTGCTTCATGCCCTGGCCCAGATCGACGCTGGACAACGTGACCATGAAGTTACCGGTCGGGGTCGAATGCACCAGCGCCTGGGTCGGATCGCCGCCGAGGTTCATGCCAGTCGGATAGTTGATCGCGGCGACGCCGCGTCCACGCCGGATCGCCATCTCAGGCTCCCTTGCTGTAGGAGGACATCGCCATGTACTTTTCCGCCACCGGCCAGTTGGCCGCACGCGAGGCTTCCTGCATGCATTCGATCAGCGCGGCGCCCTCGGTCGGCTGGCGATGCGCCTTCATGTCGCCGTCGCGATAGGCGTTGATGAAGCGGAACTCGAGCGGGTCCATGCCGATCAGCCGCGCCAGCTTGTCCATCTGCACCTCCAGCGCGAAGTCGCCGATGGTGACGCCGAAGCCGCGCATGGCCGACGAAGGGGTGCGGTTGGTGTAGACGCAATAGGTGTCGATCCAGACATTCGGGATCGTATAGGGCCCGGGATAGTGTGCCGCGCCCTTCTGCGCGCCATAGGGCGAGTGGCGCGAATAGGCGCCGGCATCGGTGTAGCCGGTCACCTTGCGCGCGACGATGCGGCCGTCCTTCATGACGCCGTCCTTGATGACAACTTTCTCGGCGGCGCGCGGCGAGGAGATCTGCATCTCCTCCTCACGGCTGTAGATAAAACAGACCGGGCGTCCGGTTAGCTTGGCCGCGAGGATGGCGATCGGCTCGACGATGACGTCGACTTTGCCACCAAAACCGCCGCCGACGGTACCGCCGACGAAATGCAGCTTCGAGCCCGGCATCTGCAGGATGATCGAGGCGTTGTCGAGGGTGAAGAACATCGCCTGCGTGTTGGTGTAGCAGGTGAAGCGGTCATTGCCTTCCGGCGCCACCACGCAGCCCGTGGTTTCGGTCGGCGCGTGCTCGATCGGCGAGGACTGGTAGGACTGTTCGAGGATGTGGTCGGCCTGGGCAAAGCCTGCCTCGACATCGCCGAAGCGCACCTTGCGGCACTCGCCGCTGTCATAGAGATAGTAATTCTGGCCGTGATATTCGTTGACCAAAGGCGCGCCTGGCTTCAGTGCTTCCTCCATGTCGAAGACGGCGGGGAGCACCTCGTAGTCGACCTTCACCTTGGCGGCGGCTTCCTGCGCGGCACGCTCCGTCTCGGCTAGCACGGCCACCACGGCCTCACCCTTCCAGCGGACCTTGCCGTCGGCGAGCACGGTTTCATCTTCCGGCCCGATCTGGATCAGGATCAGGATGGTGTAGACATTGTGCGGCACGTCCTTGGCGGTCAGCACGCGCACCACACCCGGATGCTTCTCCGCTTCGGACGTGTCGATCGAGCGGATGCGGGCATGGTGGTGCGGGCTGCGCACCATCTTCAGATGCAGCATGCCCGGGAAGTTTCGGTCGGCGAAATAAGCGGTCTTGCCGGTGACGTGCCCCGGCGAGTCGAGCCGCGGGCGGCCCTGACCGATCTCATGCAGGCCATCCTTGCGGACATCGGCGAAATAATCCTTGCGCAACTCCATGGCTCGTTCCCTCAAGCGGCGTTCTGCGAGTTGGCGCGCGCCGCAAGCAGCACCGCCTGGATGATCGGCTCGTAGCCGGTGCAGCGGCAGATGTTGCCGGACAGCGCCTCGACCACATCCTCGCGGCTGGGGTTGGGCGTGCGGTCGAGAAGCACTTTTGCGGCCATGATCATGCCCGGCGTGCAGAACCCGCATTGCGTGGCGAAGGCATCGAGGAAGGCGCGCTGCAGCGGATGCAGCACGCCGCCTTCGGCGAGGCCGGCCGTCGTTTTGATGTCGACGCCGCCGCAGGTCTCAGCCAGCGTCAGGCAGGAGAGCCTGAGTTCGCCGTCGATGATGACCGAGCAGGCGCCGCAGGTGCCTTGGTGGCAGCCGCCCTTGGGCGAGGTGTCGCCGATCTTGTCGCGCAGCGCGTGGAGCAACGTCGTGCCGCTTTCGACGAATTCGGCTTTTTCAGAACCGTTGAGCGTGAATTGAACCGGGACCTTCGCCATTTTTCCTCCCTGCGCGCCTGCCCGGATCGGCCGGACAGACGCGCGTCCCCCACGGATATTAGTCAAGCAGCAGCCGGCCGAGATGGACCGGCAGGACCTCGGCGCGATACCAGGCGCTGGCGATCGGGTCGGTGATCGGCGCGATGCCTTCGCTCGCGGCGGCCAGGGCCGACGCGATCTCCCGCGGCGTGAGCTTGCAGCCGAGCAGCGCCTTTTCGGCCGCCAAAGCGCGCATTGGACGATCGGCCATGCAGCCCAGCGCGATGCGAGCCGAGGTCACCGCGCCGTCCGACGCGAGATCCAGAAGCGCGGCGATGCTCAGCACCGACACACCCTTGGGCTTGACCCGCGATACTTTCAGGAAGCGGAAGCTCTCGGCTTTGGGCAATGAAAAGCGGACACTGGTGACGATGACGCGGCTGGTGTCCCGATCGGCCAAAAAAGTCTCGACCGGCACTTCGCCGTCTTCGGTGACGACGGTCGCGTCCAGCGCCAGCAGCGCCACCGCGAAATCGCCGTAGGGGGCGGGGGCGAACAGATTGCCGCCCACCGTCGCCATGTTGCGGATCGCCGGCCCGCCAACGGCGCGCGCGGCCGGCGCGAGCGCGGCAAGCTCGGGATGGCGGGCAATCGCCGCCATGGTGACGGAAGCGCCGAGCCGGACCTTGCCGCCGGAAACCGCGATCTGCGAGAGGCCGGGATCGTTGACGCGGATCAGGCTGGAGACGGAAACGTCGCCTTCATTGGCCGCGCGCACCACCAGCGTGCCGCCGCCAAGATAACGCGTGCCGGCTGCCTGCAAGGCGGCGTTGGCGTCTTTCACGCTCGAAAAAGTCTGCAGCGCAAGCGACATGGCGCGCTCCCGTCAGCTCTGGCCGGCGAAATGGGCCTTCAGGGCGTTGAAACCGCCCTGGAAGACATTGGCGCCCATGCCCTCGGCCAGCTTATCGGCCTCTTCGGGCGCGGCGTCAAAACTTGCGCTCCATTCGGCATAGGTGCGGTTGCCGTCGGTGACGCGCCGCAACTGCAGCGTCGCCTTGTGATTGGTGAGCGGCTGCGGCGTCTCGAGGATCGAATAGCTGACTAGGAAGTTCTCATCCGAGAAATCGAGCAGCTTCTCGCGCAGCCTTGCGCCGCTGACCAATTGGAAGTTGCGCACGCAGCCGATCGTGGTGGCGTCCTTGCCGTCCTCGATATGGCTTTCCACCATGCGCGGATGCCAACTGGGCAAACCGTTGAAGTCGCGGATGCGCGCCCAGACCTGCTCGACCGGCGCGTCGATGACGCTGGAGACGGTGACTTTCGCCATAGACCGGTCCTCTTGCAAAGATCGGGAGCAGGCTAGAGCGGCCGACGGGCCCACGCTTATCAATGCGTCTTGAAGGCGTATCAACCAGTCGGAAAAACCGGCGCGTCGATATTCAGGTGATGCCGGCCTGCAAATGGCGGCTTCCTGCGCTTCCGGTGCTCACGCACTAAAGTACGCTCCGCTCCGGCCTTCGCCGGCCGTAGCCCTCATAAGTGTCTTTGCTCTATGAAGGCTACGGCCGGCGTAGGCCGGTTCTCGGAAGCCACCTTGTTTGGTCGCTTCGCGCCCGTCTTCGACTCCGGCTCGGCCTGACCTGAATCTCAACGCGCCTTACGCCGTCGCGCGCGCGGCTTCACGATAGAGCGTCGGCGGCACCCCGACATGGTCGCGGAAGAAGCGCGAGAAATTGCCCTGGGTGGTGAAACCGAGATTGCAGGCGACGGAGATCAGCGGCTCCTGCGACCACTGCAGTTGCCGCACGGCTTCCTCCATGCGCAGCGTGTTCCAGTAGACGTTCGGCGTCAGGTTGGTCTGTTCCTTGAAGAGCGCGAAAAAGTGCGGCCTAGACAGGCCAACCGAACGGGCGACGTCGTCGAAGGAGATGCGCTCGCAGACATTGGCCTTCATCAGCTGGATCGCCTTGCGGACGCGGAAATCGAGCATCGTGTTGATGCGCGCGCGGGCTATCTGTGGGGCGGATGTATCGGCCGCGTCGAGAACGCTGTCGATGAAACGCTCGGTCTCGTAATTGGCGACGTCGTCGATGCTTTCATTGTCGGTGAGGTGATCGAGCAGGTTCGCCGCCGCTTGGTGCAGCCAGGGCTCCAGCGTGATCGCGGCTTGCGTGAACAGCGGCGCGGAGGAGGGCAGGTCGCGGCGCCGGCGCGCCCAATCCGGGTCGATATAGAAGGCGAGGAACAGGCCGGGCTTGCCGTCGTGGGAAAGGGCGTGGCTGTGCGGCTGGAACGAATTGATGCCGGCCGCGGTGCCAGGCCCAAGTCGCACCGTTTCGCGGCCGATGGTCATTTCGCCTGCCGTGCCTTCCAGCCAGATGATGAGATGCGCTTCGCCATGGGCATGGGTGACGAAGTCGTTGGCGACATTGAGCACGGAAACATGTCCGAACCGGCCCCAGTAGAGCCTGATCGCGTCCGTCATGGGTATCGTTCCTCCCGCAGGCGACTGGCCTCCCTTCGCCTGCCGGGGGATTGTGCGGCTGGGGTGAGGCTGCGTCAAGGCAGGCAGGAATGGCGGACCTTGTGTTCAAAGCGCTGGGACGGATTTTCAGACTGGGCGATAGGCGCGTTCCCTTCTCCCCTTTGTGGGAGAAGGTGGATCGGCGCGCAGCGCCGAGACGGATGAGGGGTGTTCCAGCGGAGTGAGACGCTGGCTTTCCCCGGAGCCCCCCTCATCAGTCGCCTTCGGCGACACCTCCCACAAGGGGAGAAGGCGAGGCGGCGCGCTTCAGTCACTACGCCTGAAATTTCGGATGCGGTCGAACAGCACCGCCAGGATGATCGCGCCGCCGATGAAGGTGCCTTGCCAGAAGGCGTTGATGCCGAGCAGGCCGAGGCTGTTGCGGATCACCTCGATCAGGGCGGCGCCGACGATGGCGCCGAGCGCGGTGCCGACGCCGCCGGCCAGATTGGCGCCGCCGATGACGGTGGCGGCAATCACCTGGAGCTCCATGCCGTTGCCGAGATTGGTGGTGACGGCGCCCAGCCATCCGGTCTGGATGATGCCGGCAAGCCCTGCCGACAGCGCCGAGATCATATAGACGACGACCTTGATCTGCTTGACGGGAACACCGGTCAGCGTCGCCGCATGCTCATTGCCGCCGATGGCGAAGATGTGCCGGCCGAACTTGGTCCAGCGCAGGATGAAGCCGGTGATCGCCGCCAGGAGGATCATGTAGAGCACCGGATTGGCGATGCCGAAAAGCCAGGCACCGCCGCCCAGGGCCAGAAGCTTCTGGTGGTCCGGCCCGAACTGGAACACCACGGTGTTGTTCGAGGCGACCATGGCAAGGCTGCGCGCCACCGACAGCATGCCGAGCGTGACCACGAAAGGCGGGAAGCCGAGATAGGCGATGAGCAGGCCGTTGAAGGCGCCGATCGCAAGCGCGGTGGCGATCGAGGCCAGGATGCCCACCTCGATCGAATAGCCGGCATGCATGGTGACGGCGAGCACCATCGAGGAAAGGCAAAGCACCGAGCCGACCGAAAGGTCGATGCCGCCGGTGATGATGACGAAGGTCATGCCGAGCGCGACGATGGCGACGAAGGTGATGTTGCGCGTGATGTTGAAGATGTTCTTCGACGTGGCGAAGGAATCGGTGGCGACGGACAGGAACAGGCAGGCGAGGATGACCGCGATCACCACCCAGAAAGTCTGGTTGGCAAAGAGCCGCGACAGGAAGGTGTGCTGCTTCTGCGCGATCGTCTGGTCAAGTGTGACTGCCATTATCGACCTTTCCTGAGAGGCGGGGCGCGGGATTCCGCGCGACTACGCAACCTGTTCGATGGCGCCGGTGATCAGCCCGGTGACTTCCTCGGGCGAGCTCGAGGCGATTTTCTTGTCGGCCACCTTCCGGCCGCGCCGCATGACGATAACACGGTCGGCGACGTCGAACACGTCGGGCATGCGGTGGCTGATCAGCACCACGGCGATGCCCTGATCGCGCAGGTGACGGATGAGATTGAGCACTTCGGCGACCTGCCTGACCGAAATCGCCGCCGTCGGCTCATCCATCAGCACGATCTTGGCCTGCGACAGCATGGTGCGGGCAATCGCCACCGCCTGGCGCTGGCCGCCCGACATCTGCTTGACGAGGTCGCGCGGCCGCGTCTCGGATTTCAACTCGGCAAAGAGCTGGCCGGCGCGCTTGTACATCGCGCCGTAGTCGAGAATGCGCAGCGGACCGAAGCCGCGGCGCAGCTCGCGGCCGAGATAGACGTTGGCCGCGGCGGTCAGGTTGTTGCAGAGCGCGAGGTCCTGGTGGACGATCTCGATGCCATGCTGGCGCGCATCCGCGGGCTTGTGCAGGACAAGGTCCTTGCCGTCCAGCCGCATGGTGCCGTGGCTCGGGTGGAAATTGCCAGCGATCATCTTTACCAGCGTCGACTTGCCGGCGCCGTTATCGCCCATCAGGCCGACGACTTCGCCGGCTTCCAGCGAAAACGACACATCGTTGACCGCCTGGATGGCGCCGAAATGCTTCGAGATGTTGGCGAGTTCCAGAACCGACACCAGCCTTAAGCCTCCCCTTATTGGCGCAACTGGCCACCGAACCCGCCGGCGCCGCTTGCGTCCTTATCCCGTCCATCTCCTCCGGAACGGTGCATCCACGCATTTAGGCAAAAGCCGGACGGGGCGTCAATCAATTGTCTGACGATTAATTTCGAGACTCGACGAAAAATCGGTTTTGTAGGACAAATAGCAATTGACGCTGGCGAAAAGCCGATATTAGCTAAGCCTCGGAACAACACTTTGCCAATCGTCCGTCTATTCGGCGGAGGCAGGCAGATGGTTTGAGGATAAAGGATTCGGCTGCATCGGTATTCGGGCGGACGGATCGGCAAATGCTTATCAGCCCGGCGCGGGGCGCGAACATCATGAGATGCTCGTCGTGGTTCTTGTGTATCCGGGTTGATCAGTGTGGCGGGCACGCGGTGTCCGTCTGTTTCAAGGGAGGACTGATATGAGGAAAACACTTTTGCTTGCCGCCGTCGCCGCCATGGCGTTGGGCGCCGGGCCGGCTTTGGCCAAGAAACAGCTCGTCATCGTTGTCAAGGGTCTCGACAATCCGTTCTTCGAAGCCATCCATCAGGGCTGCGAGAAGTGGAACAAGGAAAACGCCAGCTCGGAATATGAATGCTTCTACACCGGCCCGGCATCGACTTCCGACGAGGCCGGCGAGGCGCAGATCGTGCAGGATATGCTGAGCAAGCCCGACACCGTGGCGATGGCGATCTCGCCGTCGAACGCGCCGCTGATCGCGCAGACGATCAAGAGCGCCAATCCGTCGATCCCGATCATGACGGTCGACGCCGACCTTGCCAAGGAAGACGCCGCCCTTCGCAAGACCTATCTCGGCACCGACAACTACCTGATGGGCAAGAAGATCGGCGAGTACATCAAGAAGGCCAAGCCGAATGGCGGCACGATCTGCACGATCGAGGGCAATCCGGCGGCCGACAACATCCTGCGCCGCGCGCAAGGCATGCGCGATGCGCTGACCGGGAAGGAAGGTCTTGCGGCACTTGCCGGCGAAGGCGGCTGGACCGAAGCTCCCGGCTGCCCGGTGTTCACCAATGACGACGGCGCCAAGGGCGTGCAGGCGATGACCGACATCCTCGCCGCCAACCCGAAGCTCGACGCCTTCGGCATCATGGGCGGCTGGCCGCTGTTCGGCGCCCCGCAGCCCTATCGCGACCTGTTCAAGCCGATGGCCGACAAGATCGCCAAGAACGAGTTCGTCATCGGCGCCGCCGACACGATCGGCGACGAGGTGGCGATCGCCAAGGAAGGACTTGTCACCGCGCTGGTCGGCCAGCGGCCGTTCGAAATGGGCTACAAGGCGCCTTCGGTGATGATCGAGCTCGTCGGCGGCAAGAAGGTCGACGATCCGGTCTTCACGGGCCTCGACGAATGCACCAAGGAAACGGCCGACACCTGCATCCAGAAGTAGGCGCAGGTTGCATCCATAACCAATGCAACAGGGGCGCCGCGAGGCGCCCCTAACTTTTGTGCTCTTGATGAAGGGCGCTTTCGTCTCAGATCTTCTGCTTCACGCCGTCCTTCGAAGGCATCAGGTCGACGCCGTTGAGCTTGCCGATATGCGTGGCGAGCATCGGCACATACTGTTCCGTGGGACCGGTGGCGAAGGCTGTCGCAAAGGAATTCTTGGTCGCGTTGCCCAGAGGGTTGGCGATGCCGGCCGCGCCCGCCATCGATTCCAGATAGGTCAGGTCCTTGAAGGCATTGGCGATGGTGAACTTGTGCGCGTCGCGGTCGCCCTCCAGCGTCCAGCGCATGAAGGTCTGGTAGAAGCCGCAATCCATGCGGCCGTTGCGAATGACGCTGTCGAAGCGCGGCGGCGAGATGCCGACCTTCTCGGCCAGCGCCAGCGCCTCGGAATAGATCGCGGCGTAGCCCAGCGAGATGAAGTTGTTGAGCAGCTTCATGCGGTGGCCGTCGCCGGTATCGCCGATATGGACGATACGGCCGGCCCAGGTCTCGAGCACCGGCTTCAGCCTGGCGAACACGGCGTCCGGCGCGCCGACCATGGCGTCGAGCGTGCCTTCCCAGGCCTCCTTCGGCGTGCGGCTGAGCGGCGCATCGACATAGTCGACGCCGAGCGCCTTGAGCTCGGCGGCCAGCGCCACGGTCGAGACCGGATCGGAGGTCGAGCAATCGACGACGACCGAGCCTTGCTTCAGGCCCTCCTTCAACCCGCCGGGGCCGCGGATGATCGCCTCCACCTCGCGCGAGCCGGTGACGCAGATGAAGACGATGTCGGAGGCCGCGGCCACGTCCTTGGACGTGGCAACCTCCGTGGCGCCGCGTCCGGCCAAGTCTTCCGCCGGCTTGCGGTTCTTGCGACCGAGGAAAGTCAGCGGATAGCCCTTGTCGACGATGTTCTTGGCGATGCCGTGCCCCATCAGGCCAAGGCCGATGAAACCGATGTTCTCGCGGGCAGCGGTGGTGCTCATGTCGTCTCTTCCCTGTCTTTCATGGTGATGGGCGGCCCGCGCGGCGGGCGATCGTCGAGAAGGTTTCCGCGGATCGCGGGTGGCGGGCGATCACAGAATGCCATATTGTCTGACAATACACATAATTACCCAGCATTGTGGAGAGCAAAATGACGAAGCGGATCATGTTCACCGGCGGCAGCGGCAAGGCTGGCCGGCATGTCGTGGAATATCTGGTCGAACATGGCTGCCAGGTGCTCAACATCGACACCAAGCCGCTCGACAATCCGAAGGTGCGCACTTTGATTGCCGACATCACCGACAGCGGCCAGGTTTTCAACGCGCTGTCGAGCTATATGGGCCTGCACGAGTTCGACCCGTCGCTGAGGGCGCAGCCGGTCGACGCCGTGGTGCATTTCGCGGCGATCCCGCGCATCATGATCACGCCGGACAACGAGGTGTTCCGCATCAACGCGATGGGCACCTACAATGTCATCGAGGCGGCGGTGAAGCTCGGCATCCGCAAGGTTATCATCGCTTCCAGCGAGACGACCTACGGTCTTGTCTTCGCCAACGAGCCGCGCAATCCGACGCATTTCCCGCTCGACGAGGATTATGACGTCGACCCGATGGACTCCTATGCGCTGTCGAAGATCGTCAACGAGAAGACCGCGCGGGCTTTCGCGTTGCGCAGCGGCTTCGACATCTATGCGCTGCGCATCGGCAATGTCATCGAGCCGCATGAATATTCGCTGTTCCCGAAATGGTTCGCCGATCCGGGTTTCCGCAAGCGCATCGCCTGGAGCTATATCGATGCGCGCGATCTCGGCCAGATCACCTTGCGCGCCATCGAGAAGGACGGCCTGGGCTATCAGGTGTTCAACGCGGCCAACGACGACACCTCGTCGGACCTGCCGACGGCGGAGCTGTTGAAGCGCTTTTATCCGGGCGTGCCGGTCAAGGCCGAGCTCGGCGAATATGAGACGCTGCTTTCGAACCGCAAGGCGCGCGATGTGCTTGGCTTCCGGCCGCAGCATAGCTGGCGCAAATACGTCAAGACGGCCTGAGGCGGCGGCAAATGCCGGTTGATCTGTGCACATCCTTGCGCATTGCGGCAAAGCGGGCTTGCCGTGCTTGACAGCTTCTGAAAACGGGATTTTGTGGAACCATGCGGGACGCTAAGCCGAACAACGAAAAGAGGCCGACAAAAATGGCAGCGGCGGAACGTCCGTCCGGCGTTCGCCGGGCCAACGCGTCACGCATCCCGGGCGCCAGCGTGCATGCTTCGCTTGCGAGCGAAATCGGCCTTCGGATCGTGCGCGGCGACTATCCGCCGGGCACTATCCTGCCCAATGAAGCCAAATGGTCGGAGACCTTCGACGTCAGCCGCTCGGCGGTGCGCGAGGCGATCAAGATGCTGATGGCAAAGAGCCTTCTGGCCTCGCGACCGAAGATCGGCAGCTGGGTCGAACCGAAGGAACGCTGGAACCTTCTCGACCGCGACGTGCTCGCCTGGTACGCGACCTCGCCGGACCGCGAGGTGTTCCTCAAGACCGTGCAGGAGTTCCGCCACATCATCGAGCCGGAGGCGACGGCCTTCGCGGCGATCCGGCGCACCGGCGAGCAGATGGCCGAGATCAGCCAGGCCTGTCGCGAGATGGGCGAGGCGACCAACCTGCAGGAGCGCACGCGGGCCGACACGCGCTTCCACCTTGCCATCCTCAGGGCTTCCGGCAACGACCTGCTGGTGCCGCTGGGCGTCTTGATCGAATCCGCCTTCGACCATCTCTTCACCTATACGACGCGCGAGCTCGACAATCTGCAGCACGCCCAGAAGCTGCATGAGGCGATCGAACGCAGTATCCGCCTGCAAAGGCCGGACGCGGCGCGCAATGCGGTGCGCAAGCTGCTGGCCAATACCGACGAAGTCATTCAATCGCGTTAGGGGTCTTGTACTGGACCAGTTCGCCAGTACAGAAACTTTAACCGCTGCCCGTGCGTGCGTTGGCAGATCCCATGCCTTGGCGATTGGCCAAGACGCCTATCGCGGTCGTCATCCACGGGCGGAGCAAGGAGCGAAGCGACGCGCGCAGACCCGAGGATCCATGCCGTGACTTGGAAGCGCCGTGGCGGTTCAGAATTCTGCACCGTTGCACACTTCGGTTGATGTAACGGCATGGATTCTAGGGTCTACGCTCCGCTTCGCGTAGCTCCGCCCTAGAATGACGAGGTTGGGGTCTTCAGCTCATCGCCAGCGTTTGCGCTGGCTACCCCAAACGGACGTTGATAGCCTTGCCCGACAAGCCTGCATCCAAATCCCTGTGTTGAGGAACTGGTGCTGGCCAGCTCTCAGCAACCCTCAATCCTGCTTCTCGCGACCGAAGGCGACACGCAGCTCGTCCTTCGCTTTTTCCAGCACCTTCTTGCGCTCGTCGGGCAGATTCTTGCCGGCACGGTTGATGTAGAAATTCAACATCGACATGGCGGATTGGAACGGCTCTGCCTTGCGGCGGTGGCTGTGCTCGGCCGAGCGCTTGAGCGATGCGGCGATCTTCTTCGCGTCATCGGATTCGAAGACGTGCTCCTCGAGATCGAGGGCGTCGCTGTGCTCGGTCACGTCGGCCGACCATTTCTTTTTGGCGGTCATGACAAACTCCTTCCTTCAAAGAAACCCCATGAGGTGAGGCGGGTTCCCGGTTCTGGAGCCACGGAATTGCCGGTCGTGGCGCTGCTCGGCCCGGAAAATGGGCCGATAGTGCGCTCAAACACCCGATCTCGAAGAAATCGTGGACAGGAAACGCCGTGACGACAATTCCAGGAAACGCGGCAAACAACGCGGGCATAGACAGCTTCTACGCGTGGACGCGGCTCGGCATCTCCTTGCTGCTGGCGACAATCGGCGGCGTCGGCATGTGGGCCGTAGTCGTGGTCCTGCCCGCCGTGCAGGCCGAGTTCGGCGTCGATCGTGCCGCCGCCTCGATGCCTTACACCGCTACCATGGTCGGCTTCGCCGCCGGCAATGTACTGGTCGGCCGCGCCATCGACCGTGTCGGTTACTGGATCCCGGCGCTGGTTTCCTCGATGGCCCTGGTTGCCGGCTTCGCGCTGGCGTCGCTCTCCACTTCGATCGTGCAATTCACGCTCGCCCAAGGCTTGCTCATCGGGGTGGGGACATCGGCGATTTTCGGACCGCTGATCGCCGATATCTCGCACTGGTTCAACCGCCGGCGCGGCGTTGCCGTGGCCACGGCCGCGGCCGGCAGCTATCTCGCCGGAACGGTCTGGCCAGCAATCATACCGCCGCTGATGAAGGCGGAGGGTTGGCGCTTCACCTATGTGGCTATCGGCATCGCTTGCCTGGTGACTATGGCGCCGCTGGTCATAATGCTGCGACGTCGCGCCCCGGTGGTCGTCGCAGGCTCGCCAGGCGCACGCCCGGTCCAGCCGATTTCATTGTCGCCGGCCGCCCTTCAGGCGCTGCTCGTCATAGCCGGTCTTGGCTGTTGCGTGGCGATGTCGATGCCGCAGGTGCATATCGTCGCCTATTGCATGGACCTCGGCTATGGCGTCGCTCACGGCGCCGATATGCTGTCGATCATGATGGCCGCCGGCGTCGTCAGCCGCCTTGTTTCCGGCTTCGTCGCCGACCGTATCGGCGGGGTGAAGACCTTGCTGATCGGTTCGGTACTGCAGTGCCTGTCGCTGTTCTTCTACATTCCCTTCGACGGTCTTGCCTCGCTCTATGTCGTCTCGCTGGTGTTCGGCCTGTCGCAAGGCGGCATCGTGCCCTGCTATGCGATCATCGTGCGCGAATACATGCCTGCCAGGGAGGCCGGCCAGCGCGTTGGCATCGTCATCATGGCGACCATTTTCGGCATGGCCATCGGCGGCTGGATGTCGGGCTGGATCTACGA
>NZ_VFWS01000480.1:0-1244 GCF_006443065.1 Mesorhizobium sp. B1-1-5
GGGCCCGCCCGCTGTTTGATTTGGGACCGGTGTGATCGACGCACGCGTTGCGGTGTTTGATCGAAGAACATCGGCCCCTTATGGAGGTGGCAAGAGTGAGAGAGCCCTTCAGTTTCGGTGCTCCGGAACGTCGGCGCTTTGCCATGCAGTTCGGCTACGACATGCGCCCGTCATTCTGGCAGGGAGTCCGTTCGAACTCGCATCTGGTGATTGCCGCGGTCGGCACGGCCGCGCTGCTCGGCGTGGCCGCGGTGGCACTGTGGCTGGCGTTGCCGGCGAACGAGCGGCAAGCGGTTGCCAATCCAGAGCAAGCCATTCCGGCCGTTCCGGTGAAGACGACGAAGATCGCGGCAGCGGGGATCACGGCGGCCGCGGCGGCGGTGCCGCAAGCGGCGCGAAAGTCCGACCAGGTCTCGCCGACCGTGGCTGTCTCGGAAGCCGCCATTCCGGCGCTCGCGGCGAACGACCCGCGCTGGACCGCCTCCCAATCGAAGACCGCACCGGCTGCTTCCGGCCAGTCGGCGAGCAAGGCCGGGCAGACGCCTGACAAGCCGGCGGCGGCGGCATTCGCGCAACCCGCTGCCGACACCGACGCCGCCACCGAGCTCGCCAAGGTCGCCGCACCGGCCCCGGCGGCGGGCAGCAGTCCCGATGGCGCGCAGACCGCCGCCATTCCGGCCGCGCAACCACAAGTAGCGTCGCAGCAATCTGCCGCGCAGGATGACGACAGCAAGGCCGAACCGCGCAAAGCGGCCGCAGCTGGCACCGGGCGCATCCTCAGGGCCGTGACTATGCGTAGCGGCCCGAAGAAGAATGCGGCCGCCATCGTCACGGTGCCCGCCAAGACCTCGGTGCAAGTGATGAGCTGCAAGCGTTGGTGCCAGATCGTCTACAACGGCAAGACAGGCTGGGTCTACAAAACCTACATCAAGACCGGCGCCTGACGCACCAGCGCCACGATCAAGGCAGGCACGGCCGAGCCGATCTTTGGCGCAGCGATGACGGTGTGCGTCAGATGCAGCGACCGCCGTCGACCTCCAGCGCAACGCCAGTGAAGGCGGCCTCGTCGGAGGCCAGCCACAGTGCCGCATTGGCAATGTCGAGCGGGGTCGAAAGCCGGCCGAGCGGGATCGAGGCGCGGAATTTCTCGCGGATTTCGGGTGTATCGGCGCCCATGAATTTTTCCAGCATGCCGGTCTCGCCGGCCACCGGACACAGGCAGTTGACGCGGATGTACTTCGGCG
>NZ_VFWS01000481.1:0-1243 GCF_006443065.1 Mesorhizobium sp. B1-1-5
GCGTGATCGTCGCGCTTTCGATCGACGTCCTTTCGGAGGGCGACGAGTCCAGCAATGCGCACGGGCGCAAGCTCCGCCGCCGGTTGGCCGAGCTCAACGACCGCCTTGAAATCCGCCTGCCGGTCTATCTGATGCTGACCAAGGCCGACCTGATCAAGGGCTTCGAGCCCTTCTTCGGCGGTCTGTCCACCGCCTCGCGCGAACAGGTGTGGGGGACGACCTTCGCGCTGGATGCGCGCGTCGATGGCAAGACCATCGAACGAGAAATCGCGACGCTGGCGACCGAACTCGAGCGGCGCTTGGTGACGCGCCTGGAGGACGAGGACAAACTCGCCGCCCGTGCCGAAATCTTCAGGTTTCCCGCCCAACTGACAAGCTTGTCCGAACCGATTCAGGTGCTGGTCGAAGCCATGTTCGGCGAAAGCCGGTATGAGGAGGCTGCCTGGCTGCGCGGCCTCTACCTGACATCGGCGACGCAGGAAGGGGCGCCTATCGACCGGCTGACCGCCGCGCTGTCTTCCTCCTTCGGTCTTCCGCCGCGGCGCGCCCTGCCCGCATCTCGGGTCGAGAAACGCAGCTTCTTCCTGAAGAACCTCCTCACTGAAGTCATCTTCAAGGAAGCAGGCCTCGGTACATTTGACCCACTGGCGCAACGCCGCCGAGCCTGGATCTGGCGCGGCGCCGCTGCCGCATGCGCTGCGGCGGCGTTGCTGGCAGGCGGCCTGTTCACCTGGTCCTATTTTGACAACCGCCATGCGATCTCGGCGCAGGCAGGCCAGTTCGAAGCGCTGCAAACGCCGCTGACCTCCGCTGCCGCAACCCCGGCATCGGTGGAGCGGCCTGCCATGGACGGCGCGCTCGAGGCGATGGACGCGGTCGCAAATGCCCGGACAGCACCGCCGGGCGCTGCCCACGATCTGCTTGGCCCATCGGCCTCGGCGGAACTGGTCAGGGCACAGGCCGACACTTATGACCACGCCCTCCGCAACGTGCTCGAGCCCCGGATGGTGGCCCTGCTCGAGGCGACGATGTGGCGCCAGATCCGCGATCCCGACTTCATGCTCGGTGCGCTCAAGACCTACCGCATGATGACGGGCCTGTCGCAGATGGATCCAGACTACGCCCAGAACTGGTGGGTGAACAGTCTGCCCGAATTCGCGGCCGCGGCGCCATTTCCGACAGCCGACGCCGAAGAGCATCAGCTTGCCGCGATCCGCCGGATGACGGTCGACGAAAGCTATGT
>NZ_VFWS01000482.1:0-1242 GCF_006443065.1 Mesorhizobium sp. B1-1-5
GATGGCCAAGGACGCTTCGGACGCCATCGCCGCGCGGCTGGATGAGCAGCGCAAGCGCGTCCAGCAGGCCGAGAATGCCGTCGAGGCCTACAGGTCCGCCAACAACATGGTGATGGCGGCAGGCAATCTGGTCAGCGACCAGGAACTGACTGAGCTGAATACGCAGCTTTCGGCAGCGCAAAGCCGTACCGCGGCGCTGAAGGCGCAGGTCGACCAGTTGCGCAGGTCGGGCGGGGCGCCGGACGCGACCTCGGAAGCGATGCGCTCCTCGGTAATTTCGAGCCTCAGGGCGCAGGAGGCGACGCTTGTCGAGAAGGTATCGCAGTTCGGCACGGAACTTGGGCCACGCCATCCCTCGATGATCGCGGCGCAGCAGCAGCTGCGCGACACGCGTGCGCTGATCGGGCGAGAGCTCGGCCGCATCGGAGCGGCTGCCGAGACCGACTACGAGCGAGCGCTGGCCAACCAGCAGGCGCTGGAGGCCAAGGTCGCCGGCATGAAGACCAAGTCGCTCGATACGGACCAGGCTTCGGTCAAGCTGCGCGAGTTGCAGCGCGATCTCGAGGCCGTTCGCTCCGTCTATGCCAACTATCTGCAGCGTGTGCAGGAGACGCGCGAGCAGATCAACGTCGACAGCACCAATGCGCGGATCATCTCCAGCGCCATGCCGGCCCTGAAGAAGAGCTGGCCGCCGCTGTCGCTGCTTGTCCTGGGCGCGCTCTTCGGCGGCCTGGGGCTCGGCACCGGCCTGGCGCTGATCGCGGAATATTCCTCGCCCACGGTGCTTTCCAGCGCGCAGATGCAATCGGCCATCGACGCGCCGGTGCTTGGCGTGGTGCCGGCAAAATCGGGCAACACCCGTCGCTGGTGGCCTTTCGGCGGCACGGCCGCCGCGGCGAGCCAGAAGACGGACGCGGTTGTGGGGCTGGCGCTGAGGCGCATGTTCTCGTCGGGCCGGCGCCCGCCGGACTGGCCGCTGGTGCCGTCCATACTGGTGACGTCGCCGCCCGAGGACGCCGCGCATCGCGGCAGGGTGGCGCGCTTGCTGGCCAATGCCGCGGCCGCCCGGGGCGGCCGTATCCTGTTCATCGATACCAATGCCGGCGGCGGCCAGAAAGATCAGCAGCCGGGCGTACTCGACGTGCTGCGCGGCGAATACGGCATCGAGGCGTTGAGCCGGTATACGCCCGGCAGCAATGTCGCGCTTTTGGGCAGGGGCCGGTCAAAGGCCGTCTTCCAGGA
>NZ_VFWS01000483.1:0-1242 GCF_006443065.1 Mesorhizobium sp. B1-1-5
ATCGTCGCCTCGCGCACCGACATGCCTTCGCTGCCGCGCTTGACCAGTGCCGACTGGCCGAGGCTTTCCGTGATGGCGATGCGACCACCGCCGGCCTTGGCGAATTGTCCGCCGGGAGCGGGCGCCTTGCCCTGCCCCGGTTTCCAGTCCGGACGACCTTGCCGCGTTCCGCGCTGAGAACCGAAGAAGTTCAGCACGCGCTCGCGCATCTCCTGCTGGTAGTGATATCGCAGGCTTTCATCACGGATGCGGCTGGTCAGTTCGCGCAGCCGCTTCTCCAGTTCGGCCCGGCGCTCCGGCGTGTCGAAGACGCCGCCCGCCGTCTCGCGCATCCATAACAGATCGGCAAGAGGACGCGCTTCCGCCAGCACGGCGCGGAAGGCATCCGGCCCCTCCGCCTTGACCAGGTCGTCGGGATCCTTGCCTTCCGGCAGCAGCGCGAAGCGTGCGGTGCGCCCCGCCTGGACTACGGGCAGCACCATGTCGGCGGCCCGCCATGCCGCCTTCAGCCCGGCCTTGTCGCCGTCGAAGCACAGCACCGGCTCGGCGGCCATACGCCACAACAGTTCGAGTTGGTTTTCGGTAAGCGCCGTGCCGAGTGGCGCCACGACATTCTCGAAGCCGGCCTGCGCCAATGCGATGACATCCATATAGCCTTCGACGGCGATGACCGTGCCGCCCTTGGCCAGCGCTTTTCGCGCGCGGGCGAAATTGTAGAGTACGTTGCCCTTGTGGAAGAGCTCGGTATCGGGCGAGTTCATATATTTGGCGAGCGCATCCGGCGCCAGCGCTCGCCCGCCGAAAGCGATGATCTTGCCGCGCGAATCCGGAATCGGGAACATGATGCGGTCGCGGAACCAGTCATAGGAAACCGGAATGTCGTCGCCATGGCGCACCAGCCCACAGTCCTCGATATCGGCCTTCGGCACGCCCTTTGCGGCCAGATGCTCCTTCAGCGAATTGCGGCTGTCGGGCGCATAGCCCAGCCGGAACGCATGCTGCGTCGCGGGCGTCAGTCCGCGGTCGCGCAGATACGCACGGGCTTTGGCGCCCTCCGCGCCCTGTAGCCGCTCCTGGAAAAAGGCAGTCGCCATTTCCATGACGTCGGTAAGGCTGGCGCGTTCCTTCTCGCGCCGCTCCTCCTGCATGTCGCGAACCGGCATCGGCACGCCGGCCATGTCTGCGATCTTCTCGACCGCCTCGGGAAAGCTCAGTCCGTCAAGTTCGGTCAGGAACTTGAAG
>NZ_VFWS01000484.1:0-1241 GCF_006443065.1 Mesorhizobium sp. B1-1-5
ACATACAGGCCGACCGGCGCGAGGTTTGGATGGTACATTCCGGCATTGATGGCGAACAGCATCGTGCGCCCGGCCCGCCGCTGGGCATCGTCGAGATTGTGCAGCGATTGATAGGGCTTGCCGGCCGGATCCTTCCAGAACAATTCGATCCGATATTGCCTGGGATCGACCTCGCAGACCAGGTAGCTGGTGGCCTCGAAGACGAGGTCGCGGCACGGCGGCAACGAGGCGAACCATTGGCCGACCCCCATGCCGATCGCCGCCGCCGACGGCAGCGCGGTCTTGATCAGCGCGAGCAGTAATGGCGCGGATTGGAGGACAGTCAAAAGATCCATGCGCGCACCGGATTGCCGGTTCCAACGAGCCGCCGCCAGCATTCGCCGGCACGACGCAAGAACGGTCCCAAGCGGGAATGGATCAAACGGCCAAGGTCGACATGCGGCTGCCGACGCAAGACATCGGCGACATCATTGAACAGAGCTGACGAGCCGCTCGTCGCCGCCAAGGATGGAAACCCAGCGACCGCTGTTGTCGCTCGCCTGTCTCTTCAGGTAGCGATAGCCTGTCTGGTTCCAGAGGCGAACCTTGTCGCTGAGATTGTCGAGGATGAAATCGCCCTTGTCGGTGCGCACCGTAAGCACGGCGTGGCCTTCGCCGTCGGGCTTGCGCACCACCGTCATCAGCAGATTGGCAATGGCAATGCCGGCGGCCTGGAGTTCGCGCTGCTTTTCAAGCGCGTAGTCTTCGCAGTCGCCAAACCCGTTATCGGGGTAGGCCCACCACTCATCCTTGCCGTAGTTGTCCATGTCGCTCATCGGCTTGACGCGGGTGTTGACCGAGAGATTTACGGCGGAAATTTCCCGCAACAGCTGGCCGGTCATGCTCTCCGGAGCGTTGGCGGGCGAGCGGATGGAGCATTCGGCAGAATGGACCTTGCAAAAATCATAGTGCCCGATCGGCTGGGAGGTTTGCCCGCCGATGGTCATGGAAAGCGGTCCCGCATTCGCCAAACCCGCGGCCGAACAAAAAGCCGTCAGCGCCAACGCAAACCCCAAACCCCTCGCCTTGCGGCGCCAACCCACCGAGGATGCCATACGGCCCCACCCATCTATTTTTGTTAACAGAACGTTAAAGATGGATTTTGCCTGGAGTCAATGAAGGCGGCCGATCACATCTTTGGCGATCGACGCATGCCCGACCGGGGTTGCGCCGAAGCAACACCGGCTCGCACATTCCTGGAG
>NZ_VFWS01000485.1:0-1238 GCF_006443065.1 Mesorhizobium sp. B1-1-5
TGAGCACGGCCGCGCGCGGCTCGTCCGTGCCGGGCAGCGAGCCGAACAGCACCACCGGCAGGTTGCCATGCGCATAGCCCAGGCTTGCCGTGCCCAGTCCAAGCGAATCGAACTGGTGCGCGACCGAGGCGCTGCTGGTGTCGTCGTTCTGGTTGCCCGCCGTCTCGTCATGCACGACCGACACGCCGGTCGCGGTGATGAACACCTGCGGCACGTCGTCGACCACGGTGACCGTCGCCTTGCCGGTCAGCGTCACCGTATCGCCGTCGCCGTCCTTGGCCTGGAACACCGAGCCGAGGTCGATGCCGGCCACGCTGCCGCCGCCCAGATGCGTTTGCAGCGCGGTGTTCTGGTCCGATGTTCCGGCCGGCGGCGCGACATGGTCGAGCTGGTCGAACTGGCGCACCACGAAGGCGCCGCTCGAGGCATTCAGCGTCACCGTCATCACGGTGCGGTCGCTAAGCCCGTTGTAAGCGCCGTTGTGGTTGCTGTCGACAAAGCCGACCAGCGTGTTGCCCTGCATCGCCCAGCTCAGCTCGACGCCCTTCGACGACAGCCCGATGGCCGTCAGGTCTGCGGCCGCCGTGCCGGTGAAGCCGAAACCGCCGCCGGCGGCCGGGCCGTCGGCGCCGAAGTCGACAAGCCCGTTCAGCGAGCCGGATGCGATCGCCGCACCCAGCGGGAACTCCGTGCCCGAACCGTCGCCGGACCCGTCATAGGGCGAGGTTCCCTGCGACAGCAGGCTGGCAATGTCGTCCTCGTCGATCGTCACCGGCGCGGCATGGCCGCTCAGGACCTTCGGCCCGTCGTCGTCGAAGACGATCTTGGCGCCGATGGCGAGCGACTGGCTGACTGTGTCGCCGTCGAAGTCGGTGACGGTGACCACCGCATTGATCTTGCCCGACAGGTTGACCGGCTCGTCATAGGAGCCGCCCGAACCGTTGCCGGCCAGCGGATGCTGCAGCGACAGATATTGTGCCGTCGAGATATGGCCGGTCTGGTCGACCGAGACCGCGAAGGCAATGGCGCCGTCGGGATTGGCCGTACCGTTCGCGTTGTCGACGCGGCCGACGATCAGATTGCCTTCCTTGAACAGCGAGATCTCGTGCCCGTCGGTCGTCTTCAGGCCCGAATCGGTGCCTGGCTCTGCAACCGCAAGGTTGAGCACGGCCGCGCGCGGCTCGTCCGTGCCGGGCAGCGAGCCGAACAGCACCACCGGCAGGTTGCCATGCGCATAG
>NZ_VFWS01000486.1:0-1237 GCF_006443065.1 Mesorhizobium sp. B1-1-5
GGCTTCACTGTCACCCCGCAAACGCAGGGCGATGGCTTTGACGCCGCGCTGGTGCTCGCGGGCCGCCATCGCGGCCAGAACGAGCTGCGCATCGCGGATGCGCTGGAGCGCGTCACCGAGGGCGGATTGATCGTCATTGCCGGCGGCAAGGATGATGGCATCGCCAGCCTGCGCAAGCGCATGGACGAGCTTGTGCCGCTCGAAGGCCATCTGCCCAAATATCACGGCATCGCCTTCTGGCTTCGCCGGCCGGCCGGGACGGAGACGGCAGCAGCGCTGCGTGCCGCCAATCCCGCCGGGCTGGTCGACGGCCGCTTCAGCACGGCGCCCGGCATGTTTTCCTTCGATCGTGTCGATGCCGGTTCGAAGTTGCTGGCGGACCATCTTCCGGCCGACCTGCGCGGCCATGTCGCCGATTTCTGCGCCGGCTGGGGCTATCTGGCGGCGGAGATGGAAGCGCGTTCGCCCGGCATCTCGGCACTTGATCTCTATGAGGCGGATTTCGCTTCTCTCGAAGCCGCCAAAGCCAATCTTGCCACGGCCAGCCAGTCGGTTGCGAAAGGTTTCTTCTGGACGGACCTGCAGGGGGAGCCGGTCGAGCGTCGCTACGACGCGGTCATCATGAACCCGCCTTTTCATCGCAGCCGCGCGGCCGAACCGGAGATCGGCGCCGGCCTGATCCGGGCAGCGGCAAAGGCGCTGAAGCCGGGAGCACGGCTGTACATGGTGGCGAACCGCCAGCTGCCCTACGAGCCGGCACTGGCCGCCGCCTTCTCCAGCCATGCCGAGCTCGCCCGTGACGGCATGTTCAAGGTTCTTTCCGCGCGTCGCTGACACGCAACGGCGTGACACTCAGTGCAGATTGGCGACGCGCCTCGAATCCTCGATGACTTGTCCCTCGCCGGCCATGACCGCAAGCGGCGCCGGCCGGCCGAACAGATAACCTTGCACCACCTCGCAACCGGCTGCCCTGAGCAGTGTCGCCTGGTCCTCTGTCTCGACACCCTCGGCAATGATACTGACGCCGAGTGCTCGCGAGAGGCCGACAATGGTCGATACGACGGCGCCGGAGCTCGAATCCGTATCGATGCGGCTGACGAAGGAGCGGTCGATCTTCAGCTTGCCGAATGAAAAATCGATCAGGTAGCTGAGATTGGAATAGCCGGTGCCGAAATCGTCGACGGCAACCGAGATGCCCATATCGGCAAGCTCTTTCAGGATGGCGGCGGCGCGGTCG
>NZ_VFWS01000487.1:0-1237 GCF_006443065.1 Mesorhizobium sp. B1-1-5
ACCGAAGGCGATGCGGCGGCAATCAGCCAAATCTCCCAGTTCATGGTTGCCGGCAAGATGATTCCTGAGGCGCTGAGCTGGGACCAGGTCAAGGCCGCCTTCGGCAAGGCGGCGCCGCTGCTTCAGAAAGCCTATGAGGGCACGGGCAAGGTGCCGGACGAAAGCGGCTTCACCGACAAGAATGCCAAGGATCTGCGTGGCCTGCCGGCATGGCAGCTCGACCAGTGGAAAGTGCCGTCCTGAGGAGTTCGGGCGGCACGCGCATTCAGAGTAATTCAGGGAAGGAAGTTGATCCATGACGTCAGTCGGATTTGTCGGGCTTGGAACCATGGGCGCACCCATGGCCCGCAACGTGCTCAAGGCGGGACACGCGCTGACGGTCTTCGACCTCAATCCCGTGGCGGTGAAAAAACTCGTCGAGGCCGGCGCTCGGGCGGCGGCGTCGCCGCGCGAGGTTGCACAGCAATCGGAAATCGTCATCACCATGCTGCCGGATGCGCCTGATGTGGAGGCCGCCGTGCTCGGTGCCGACGGCCTCGGTCATGGCCTCAGGGCCGGCAGCCTCTATATCGACATGAGCACGATCGACCCGCAGACCACCCAGCGTATCGGCGCATGGCTGGCGCAACGCGGCGTCGACATGATCGACAGCCCTGTTGGCAAGACGGTGGAGCACGCCATCGCCGGAACCTCGACGCTGATGATCGGCGGCGATGCCGCCGTGCTGGAGCGCGCGCGCCCGATCCTGTCGAGCATGGGGGCCGACCTCATCCATTGCGGCGGGCTCGGCATGGGGCAGGCAATGAAGCTCACCAACAACCTGCTGGCCAGCGTGCTGATAACGGCCAGCTCCGAGGCGCTGGTCGCCGGCGCCAAGGCGGGCCTGACGCTCGACACCATGATCAACGTGCTGAAGACGACGATGGCCTGGAACCAGCAATTGGCGGTGGCGATGCACAATCGCGCGCTCAAGGGCGACTTCGAGCCAGGCTTCATGGTCAAGCTTGCCCACAAGGATTGCCGGCTTGCCCTGGCGATGAACGACGCGCTCGGCGTCGAGACGCCGGTCGGGGGCGCCACGCTCGCCGTGCTCAGGGAGGCGATGGACGCTGGCATGGCCGGCAAGGATGTCGGCGCCGTGCTGAAGCTGCGCGAAGACGCGACCGGCGTCCAGGTCCGGCTTGCCGGCGCATGAGCAAGCCTGGAGCCATAGTGCTGCACGCTGACGACGACGTGG
>NZ_VFWS01000488.1:0-1237 GCF_006443065.1 Mesorhizobium sp. B1-1-5
GCCAAGGAAAGCGGCCTCAAGATCGGCATCCAGGCGACCAAGCTCGCCATTGCCGGCTTCGTCGTGCCGTTCATGGCGGTCTACACGCCGGCGCTCATGCTGCAGGATCCAGGCCCGATCGCCGCCCAGTTCGGCTACCCCGTCGAGGTCGCCTACATCGTCGTCAAGGCGTGCATGGGCATCGTGCTGTGGGGCGCCGCCGCCGTCGGCTTCCTTGCCAGGCGCATGGCGTGGTGGGAACGGCTCATCGCCTTCTGTGCCGGCGTGCTGCTGGTCGCGGCGATCCCGCTCACCGACGAGACAGGCTGGGCATTGTCGTTTGCCTGGATCGGCTGGCATTTCTGGCGTGCGCGGCGGGCGACGGCCCAAGCATGAGCCTGTGTATCCTTGCCGCCGGCAAGACGGTGACGCTGGCGGCCGCCGCCTTCACCCTCTCCTGGACGCACTCGGTGGAGCGCACGCGCTGGGAGGAACACTGGAAGGTGATGCCTTCCGGCCTGCAAGTCACCGAGGCGCGCATAAAGGGCTCGGGCGCCGGCATGGAACCACCGGAGGGCGCGGTGCTGCGAGACGGCTGGTGGGTCTATGCTCCGAAGGTCGGGCCGCAGCGAAGCCTTATGCTCGCCGCCTCCGGCGCGACCGGTGATGGTTGGACACTGTGCGCAGATCAGGGTTGCCGAGAACTCGGCAAGGTGGCCGGCGGCACGATCGTGCTGGAGCCGTGTGCTCCGGACGGCACGAGCCTGCCGCGGTAGCGCACTATCATCCCGGCTGGAGCCAGCGCCGTCGAAGACGGTCAGCGGATGGCTTGCATCGAAGGGTATTCAGAAGGACGGCTTGGACTGGGCCCGACTGGACTGGGGCCGACTGGGCTGGAGAAGGTCGCTCACGCGGGCCTCGGCGGCTCGTGTCCTGAGACATTAAGCCGGCGAAGGCGGTCTCAAAGCCGCGGCGATGTCGCACGCCGCCGATCGGCGAAGGCCGGGCGCTCGGCGCGATAGGTGGTGGCGCGCGACTCGGCGTCAGGCCTGCAGATGCGGCTGTTGTGTCGGCTCTCGAAAGTCATGGTCAGTGCGCGCCCAGCGAGGTGCCGCGACGAGCGCAGGCCGGGCCCGGCCCGCGCATGTAGTAGCGCTCCGGCCGATAGGTCGGCGCGACGAATTCGCGAATGGCTGCGGCATAGCCGATGAGGTGCGTGAGGAAGTTCATTTTACCTGTCCCTGTCCCGACTTTCGGG
>NZ_VFWS01000489.1:0-1231 GCF_006443065.1 Mesorhizobium sp. B1-1-5
GAATGATCTCGCCCAATGCGGCGGCGGTCGCCTGCGGCGCCAATTGGCCGGCGAGCCGCATGATGGAGCGGTGCAGTTCGGGTATGGTCTTGCCCTTTTCCGGCACAGTTTCCGGGAGGCCGATCGCGACCAGCCTGGCGGTGGCGTTTACGTCAATGCCGAGCCGGCGCGCCCGCGCCGTCAAATCGTCCACGTTGCGCCAGTTGCCGGAAACGATTTCCATGAACAATTCGCTGGAAGTCTGCGATTCCGTCTGGAACCGTAAATGGCTGCGCATCAACTGGACGCTGAGCGCGAACCGAGCGCTCTGAAGAAGAAGATGATCGAGGTCGCCGAAATTGGCGTCGAGCGAAAACACGATCAGCGCCCCTACCGTCTTGCCATCCACGACCAACGGCTCCACCGCCGCCGGCAGGTTGAGGTGATGGCCGCCGCAGTTCAGGTACAGCTTGCGCATTTCAAGCCCGGCCTGGTCCGAGATATCGCGAGCAAGACGGAGAAACTGGCGGCTCATGCAATCGTCCATCTCCTCGCGCCAGCGGTCGGTGTCGATGAGGTCCGGCTTGGGCGAACGTCCGGCAACGACCAGGTTGGCAGTCAGATCCACCACGACGATTGCGTTCGGCAGGAAGGTTTCGACCATGGAAGCCGCGGATGCGACGGAACCGTCCGACAGGACCTGGTGCATCAGGGAGGAATGCGCGGCAAGTGCGTTTTGGAGTTGCGCGGCGGCAGCATGTTCCGCCCTTAGCCTGTGGGCCTTGTCCACGGCTATGGCGCCCAGATGGACGATCGTCTGCAGGAATGCGAGATCGGCCGCTGACAGATCGACAACGTCGCGCGACTGCACCGACAAGACCATCGCGCGATCTTCCATGTCCCGGCAGCCCAGAGGCAAAACCACGACAGTGCGATAACCGCGCTGGATTGCCTCTTCCCGATAGCCCGGAAATTCGATGCTCTCCTGGGCATCGCGAATGATCACCGGATCATTGCGGGTCAACGCGATGAGGGATGGGCTTGTCGCCAGCGTCCAGCGGTTGCGATAGGACTTCGTCAACTGGCTAGGATCATGCCGGGTCACGACCACAGCATTGCCATCCGCCTGATCGATGCTCATCACCGCCGCCATCGACCAGGCATCGTGCTGGCATGCCGCATCGACAAGGTGCTGCAGCGTTGTCTCGAGGTCGACGCTGGAATTGATGAGGCTGGTCACGTCGCGCAGGAC
>NZ_VFWS01000049.1:0-35217 GCF_006443065.1 Mesorhizobium sp. B1-1-5
GCAGAGATCGGTGGCGCCGACTTCCGCGACCAGGGCGCGGAGCTCGCGGGCTTCGCCGCCATTCGAAAGATGAAAGACGATGCCGGTATCGGCGTCGGCCGGCAGGAAATGAACGGTGACGGTCTTGCCGCTATGGACGCCAATGCCAGCCAGCGTCGCGCGCGATTTCACTGTCGTCTGATAGTCGTGCAAGAGTAACCCCATACGCCCAAAATGCCTGCGTCCGCTCCACTGGCCCTGGGTATCTTGCAGCCAGTCTGATGGTCTGGCGCTCGCACAAATGCGGCAAAATAAGCAAGAGCATGCGGCTCTGTATAATCGGCAGGCAGGGCTACTCCCCGAATCCCGGCAAACCGACTTTAGTCCGTGGCGAAGATAATGGCCCGCCCTGGAGACTCCAAATCACGGTTTCTTACCCCGTGTAACCACGGAAATGTGTCAGAAATAGCTCATAAGCCATTGTTTTCAATTTCTTTTGTAAAAGCGACAGGCAGACGATTTCTCGTCTGCCTGTTAACAACCGTTATACATCGTTAACGATCAGCGCTACGCTGTATCGACGATCGACGGTCCGCGCCGTCTCGATGATCGGCGGCCGCCGTACCGATCAGTTGGCCTGACGGCGCAGGAAGGCCGGGATTTCCAGCTGGTCGTCTTCCTGGACTGTGCGGGCCTGCGGCGTCAGCCGGCCCTGGTCGTCGAGCTGGCCGCGGCGCGGCGCATAGAGCGCAGGATCCTGGCTGGCGAGACGGCGCATCTCGGGCGCGGCCTGACGCAGCTTCGGCTCGCGCGGCTGCGCCGGCTGAAGCCGAGCCGGCTCTTCCTCGCGGCGGGTAAGGCCGTTGGTCAGCCGCTTGATCAGCCCCATCGGACCGCTGTTTTCATGGTCCGCCGGCCGGCTCTTGGCTTCGACTTCAGCCCTTACCACCGGCGGAAAGTCTTCCACGCGCGGCATACGCTGCGGCGCCGCGGCCACCGGCTGCGGCATCTCGCGCTGCGGCGCGGGCTGCTGCATGACCTGCTGCGGCACCGCCGGCTGCGGCTGCGCAGGCGGGGCTTGGAAGATCTTGCTCTGCGGCCGGAAGTCGTCGACCGGCAAGGCGCGCGGCTGCGCCATGGCGGCGGCGTTCGCCTCGGCAAGCTGGATCGCCTCCGCGACCGGATCGGCCGCGCGCGGCTCATAGGCGTGCGGCTGAACCGGAGCGGGGCGGATTTCGGCCACCGGAGCCGCCGCCGGGCGGGCGGCCGGCTTCTGCGGCGCGCGAATCGAGATCGGCGCAGCCGCGATTTCGGCCGCCGACTTGTCGATGCCGGTGGCGACGACCGACACGCGGATCACGCCTTCCAGCTCCTCGTCGAAGGTGGCGCCCAGGATGATGTTGGCGTCCTGGTCGACTTCCTCGCGGATGCGGGTCGCGGCCTCGTCCACCTCGAACAGGGTGAGATCGCGGCCGCCGGTGATCGAGATCAGCAGGCCCTTGGCGCCCTTCATCGAGGTCTCGTCGAGCAGCGGGTTGGCGATGGCGGCTTCAGCGGCGGCCATCGCGCGGCCCTCGCCCGAAGCCTCGCCCGTGCCCATCATCGCCTTGCCCATCTCGCGCATCACCGAGCGGACGTCGGCGAAGTCGAGGTTGATCAGGCCTTCCTTGACCATCAGGTCGGTGATGCAGGCGACGCCCGAATAGAGCACCTGGTCGGCCATTGCGAAGGCATCGGCGAAGGTAGTCTTGTCATTGGCCAGCCGGAACAGGTTCTGGTTGGGGATGACGATGAGCGTATCGACGCATTTCTGCAGTTCCTCGATGCCCATGTCGGCCGTCTTCATGCGGCGCTGGCCCTCGAAATGGAACGGCTTGGTGACGACGCCGACGGTGAGGATGCCCTTCTCGCGCGCCGCGCGGGCAACGACCGGAGCAGCGCCCGTGCCGGTGCCCCCGCCCATGCCGGCGGTGACGAAGCACATATGGGTGTTGGAGAGATGATCGATGATCTCGTCGATGCACTCTTCCGCCGCCGCGCGGCCGACTTCCGGCTGCGAGCCGGCGCCGAGGCCTTCGGTGACATGTGCGCCGAGCTGGATCAGCCGCTCGGCCTTGGACATCGTCAACGCCTGCGCGTCGGTGTTGGCCACCACGAACTCGACGCCGCGCAGGCCGGCTGTGATCATGTTGTTCACGGCATTGCCGCCGCCGCCGCCGACACCGAACACGGTGATGCGTGGCTTGAGCTCGGTGATGTCCGGCTTCTGCAGATTGATGGTCATTGTCTCCGTCCTTTGCCTTTCCCGCCGCCTCGCCGCTGCGGCCGCCTATGGGGCTGTCCCCGTCAATTAAAAACTGTCTCTCAACCACTGACTCATGCGATGCAGTTTTCCGCCCGTTCCGGTCATCCTGAAACCGGAAAGTCCTTTCGCTGAATGGCTCTCGAAGCTCGCCATCTGCGGATAGATCATCAGTCCGACCGGGGTCGAGAACGCCGGTCCCTTGGCCGCCTCCGGCAGGCCTGCGACGCCGAGCGGCCGGCCGATGCGCACATTGCGCCCGAGAATGCGGCGCGCCGCTTCCGGCAGGCCGGCGAGCTGGCTTGCGCCGCCGGTGAGCACGACCCGCTTGCCGACGGCGTTGCCGTAGCCGGACTTGTTCAGCCGGTCGCGCAGAAGCTCCAGCGTCTCGTCGATGCGGGCGCGGATGATGCGCGTCATCACCGAGCGCGGGATCTGCAGCGGTATATCGCCGTCCTCGCCGATCGGCTGGATCGAGACCAGGTCGCGGTCGTCGGCGCTGCCGGGCAGCGCCGAGCCATGCATCACCTTCAGCCGCTCCGCGGCATGGAGCGAGGTCGACAGGCCCTTGGCCATATCCAGCGTCACATGGTTGCCGCCGATGGCGATGGCATCGCCATGGATGAACTTGCCCTCCGAGAAGACCGAGATGGTCGTCGTCCCGCCGCCCATGTCGATGCAGGCAGCGCCCATTTCGAGCTCGTCGTCGACCAGCGAGGCAAGCCCGCTGGCATAGGGCGTCGCCACCATGCGCTCGACCGACAGGTGCGAGCGGTTGATGCAAAGCTCCAGATTTCGCATCGGCGCCGCGTCGCCCGTCAGCACATGCATGTCGACGCCAAGCGCATCGCCCACCATGCCGCGCGGGTCGCGCATGCCGCGCTCGCCGTCGAGCGAGAAACCGACGGGCAGCGAATGGATCACCTCGCGCTCGGCCCTGAGCGCCTGCTTGGCGCCGGCGGCGAGCACGCGCTTGATGTCGACTTCCTCGACCTGATGGCCGCCGAGATTGATGGTCGCCGAGAAGGCTTCGCTCTTCAGCCGGCCGGCCGTCATGTTGACGATGAGGGAATCGACGGTGAGCCCGGCCATGCGCTCGGCCGCATCGACGGCAAGCCGGATGGCATGCTCGGCGCGATCGAGATCGACCACCACGCCGGACTTCACGCCTTGCGATTTCTGATGGCCGATGCCGATCACCTGGATGCGATGCGAACGTCCGCGCAGCAGCTTGCCGTCCTCGTTCGGCTTGAGCTTCGCCACGACGCAGCAAACCTTGCTGGAGCCGACATCGAGCACCGTGAGCGTGCCCGACCGACGCGAAGAAGCGTCGCTGCTGCCGCCAAGCCAGCTCATATCTTTCTCTCCACCTTGCGCTTGGCCAGGGACTTCGGCTTGTCGCTGAGCGCTGCTTCGCGCTGTGTCGCCGCTTCCGGCGACAGCTCCACGACCAGCCGGTCGGAAAGCCGCATGTCGACGGCGGCGATGTCGCGGGCCAGCAATCCGTTGTCATGGTCGATCTTGACGAGCTCGGCGATCGCCTGGTCCTCGCCGTCTTCCGGCAGCTTGATCGTGATGCCGTTTTCAAGCCTCAAGTCCCAGCGCCGTTCGCCGACCCGGATGTAGCCTTTTACCCGCGCCGCAAGCTCGGGATAGCGCTCGATCTTGGCGAGGAAGGCCGGCGCCATGGCCGGCGCGCCGGTGCCGATGATCAGCGGCAGCAGCGCCTGCTTGCCGCCCGAGAACGGCGCGATCATCTCGCCCGACCGCTCGATGACCGAGACCGAGGTGCCCTGCTGCCAAAGCGCGAAGGGTTGGCGCTCCTCGATGCGCACTTCCAGCGTATGCGGGTATATCTTGCGCACCGCGGCTCCCTCGACCCACGGCAGCGTCGCGATGCGCTCGCGCGCGGCCTCTGCATCGAAGCCGATCAGCGAGGTCCAGCCGTCGAGGCCGAGCCGGTCGAGCACATCGATCTCGGACGTCTGACGGTTGCCGACCACCTTGATCTGGTCGACGGCGAAGCCGGTGCGCGCCGTCACGCCCTGCACGATGCTGTCGGCGTAGCCGCCGAGATAGGCGCCGTAGGCGCTGCTGGACGCGATCAGCGCAGCGGAAAGGATCGCCGCCGAAAAGCGCGGCGCCTCATACTCGCCGCCGCACAAACGCGCCAGCACGCGCATCGGCCGGCGAAGCTGACGCGGCAGCACGAAACGGTCGAATGACAGCGAAACGCCGAACAGCGCGAGACCAGCCGCACCGACGCCATTGCCCTGTCCCAACCTCAACGCAGACACGAAGCGTCCTCCACCATCCAACTCAACAAATCGCCGAACGAGTGCCCCGCTTGCGCGGCGATTTCAGGCACCAGAGACGTCGGCGTCATGCCCGGCTGAGTGTTGACCTCGAGCCAGACAACCTCGCCGTTTTCGGAGTGGCGATCGTCGTAACGGAAGTCCGATCGGGAGACGCCCCGGCAACCAATGGCAAGATGAGCCTTGAGGGCCAGTGTCTGTATTTTTTGGTAAATATTCGGTGAAATTTTAGCAGGGATTTCGTGTTTTGATCCGCCGGGAACGTATTTTGAATCGTAATCGTAGAAGGAATGCCCGGTCGGGATGATCTCGCAGACGCCGAGCGCCACATCGCCCATCACCGCGCAGGTCAATTCGCGTCCGTGGATGTAGCGTTCGACCATCACGGTCTCGCCATATTGCCATTCCGTGGAGCCGATCACCTGCGGCGGATGCGACTGTCCCTCAAGCACGATGACCACGCCAAAGCTCGACCCCTCATTGACCGGCTTGACCACATAAGGCGGCTTCATCGGATGCTTGTTCTGGACGGCGAAGCGGTTGACAACCTTCGATTCCGCGACCGGAATGCCGGACGCCTTGGCGATTTTCTTGGCCTGCTCCTTGTTCATGGCCAGCGCCGAAGCGAGCACACCCGAATGGGTGTAGGGAATTGCGAGATATTCGAGAATTCCCTGGATGGTGCCGTCCTCGCCGAACGGACCGTGCAGCGCATTGAAGGCGACGTCAGGCTTGAGCTCGGCAAGCACAGACCCGACATCGCGCGAAACATCGACCCGGGTGACCTGATAGCCTTCATTCTCGAGCGCATCCGCACACGCCTTCCCCGAGGACAGAGACACGGGCCGCTCCGAGGAGAATCCACCCAGGAGGATAGCCACATGCTTCTTCTTCATCCCGTCATCCCCTCTCACGCCGGGCCTGCAACCGATATTCCCGCACCGCATTTCCAAACATTGAGTCCGAGCCCTCCGGCAGGTTGCCCCCCCAGACGGAAAACGCGGCTTAATGCGTCGAACGACTCAAATCAGGAAACGCTTTAGGGCAGAGAATCAGAGAGTTGATTCGCTGGCAAGTACCTATGATTCCGAGAGATTCACTTTCCGCGAAAACAGCCGCAAAAAGTGAATTGTGAGTCTTTGAGGCAACGGTTCTACGGCTGTTTCAGACCGCTGGAAGTTCAAGCATCACATGAACTTAAGCCTAAGCTAAAGAAGCTGCCCGAGAAACTCCTGCACCGCATGGCCCGGCCTGAAATTGCCGAGGCGCTTGATCTCCCAGTGCAGCCTGATGCCCGAATTCTCGAGCACCCGCGCCCGCACCGTCTCGCCGAGATATTCGAGGTCGTAGCCGGTGGCCGTGCCGGTGTTGATCATGAAGTTGCAATGCATCGGCGACATCTGCGCGCCGCCGATCATGAGCCCGCGGCAGCCGGCCTTGTCGATCTCCTTCCAGGCCGAGGTGCCTTCCGGATTCTGGAAGGTCGAGCCGCCGGTCTTTTCCCTGATCGGCTGCACCGTCTCGCGATGGTTCTGCACGGCATCCATCGCCGCCTTGATCGCCGCCTTGTCTTCCGCAAACCCTTCGAAAATGGCCGAGGTGAAGATCAGTCCGGCAGGCGCGGACGAATGGCGATAGGCATAGCCCATATCGGCATTGCTCAGCGTATGGAGATTGCCCTTGCGGTCCAGCGCCCTCACCTCGACGAGCCGTTCGCGGGTCTCGACGCCGTTGGCGCCGGCATTCATCCTGAGCGCGCCGCCGACGGCGCCAGGAATGCCGTGATAGAAATGGAAGCCGCCGATGCCGGCCTCGTAGGCCACCGCTGCGAGACGCTTGTCCGGCGTCGCCGCGCCGGCTTTGATCGTGGTCGGCCCGGTGGTCTCGGCCTCGCCGAAACCCTTGGCCGAGAGCCTGACGACAAAACCCGGAACGCCGCCGTCGCGCACCAGAAGGTTCGAGCCGACGCCGACCACCGTGATCGGCACCTCTTCCGGCACAGCCCGAAGGAAAGCCGCAAGATCTTCCTCGTCGGCCGGCTGGAACAACGCCTCGGCGAGGCCGCCGGCCCGGAACCAGGTGATCTTGTCCATCTCGGCGTTCGGCGTGATACGGCCGCGCAGGCCGGCAAGCTTGTCGCTGAGCTTAAGGATCAGGTCCTGGCCGTGCATCATGAGGGCGTCCCACCAAGTTCCTTGGGCAGCGCGTAAGCCCATTGCGTGATGTTGCCGGCGCCGAGGAAGATGACGAAATCGCCGGGCTTGGCAAGCTCGCGAATGGCTGGCGCGATCGCCGCCTGACCCTCGATATAGCGCGCGTCGCGGTGGCCGCCGGAACGGATGCGCGACACCAGCGCGTCGGAGGTCGCGCCTTCGATGGGTTCCTCGCCTGCCGCATAGACCGGCGCCACCATCACCGTGTCGGCGTCGTTGAAGCAGACCGAGAACTCATCGAAGAGATCGTGCAGCCGGGTGAAGCGATGCGGCTGCGCGATGGCGATCACCCTGCCATCGGTCGCGCTGCGCGCGGCCTTCAGCACCGCCGCGATCTCGACCGGATGGTGGCCGTAGTCGTCGAACACCTCGACGCCGTCCCACGAGCCGGTACGGGTGAAGCGCCGCCTGACGCCGGCGAAGGACGACAGGCCCTTCTTGATCGCCTCGGCCGAGAGGCCAAGCTCATGCGCGACCGCGATCGCCGCCGTCGCGTTGGAGACGTTGTGGCGGCCAGGCATCGGCAGGCGCAGGTCCTTTATCGAGGTCGTGCCCCGCCCCTTGCGATCGCGGATCACGACATCGAATTCGGAGATCGCGCCCTGCATGCGGTGGTTGCTGAAGCGCACATCGGCCTGCGCGTTCTCGCCATAGGTGATGACGCGCCGGTCCTCGATCCGTCCGACCAGCGCCTGGACTTCCGGGTGGTCGGTGCACATCACGCCGAAGCCATAGAACGGCACGTTTTCGACGAACTGGCGGAACGCCTCGCGCACCTTGTCGAAGCTGCCATAGTGGTCGAGATGCTCGGGATCGATGTTGGTGACGACGGCGATATCGGCCGGCAGCTTCAGGAACGTTCCGTCGCTCTCGTCGGCTTCGACCACCATCCACTCGCCATCGCCCATGCGCGCATTGGTGCCGTAGGCGTTGATGATGCCGCCATTGATGACGGTCGGGTCGAGCCCGCCGGCCTCGAGCAAGGTCGCCACCATCGAAGTCGTCGTCGTCTTGCCATGCGTGCCGCCGATGGCGACCGCCTGGCGGAACCGCATCAGCTCGGCCAGCATCTCGGCGCGGCGGACAATGGGGAGCAACTTCTCCCGCGCGGCCTTGAGCTCCGGGTTGGATTTCTTGATCGCGGTCGAAACGACCACCACTTCGGCGTCGCCGAGATTCTCGGCCTTGTGGCCGACGAAGCATTCGATGCCCTTGTCGCGCAGCCGCTGCACATTGGCGCCGTCGGCCTGGTCGGACCCCTGCACCTTGTAGCCGAGATTGTGCAGCACTTCCGCGATGCCGCTCATGCCGATGCCGCCGATGCCGATGAAATGCACAAGGCCGATGGTCTGCGGCATCTTCATACGCGCGTCCTCCTGTAGTCCGAAACCGTTTTGCCGGACGCAATAGCCTCTGTCAGATCGGCGAGCAACCGCGCCGCGTTCGGTTTCCCGGCCGAGCGGGCGGCGGCGGCCATGGTCGCCAGCCGGTTCGGATCCTTGATCAGCCCGCCGACCAGTTCGGCGATCCGCTCCGCCGACAGCGTCGACTGCGGATGAAGCTCGGCCCCGCCGGCGGCGGCAAGCGCCGCGGCATTCGCAGCCTGGTCGTGGTCGAGCGCATGCGGATAAGGCACCAGCAGCGCCGGCCGGCCGATGACGGCGATTTCCGAAACCGTCGAGGCTCCGGAGCGCGACATCACCAGATGCGCCGCCGCCATGCGCGCCGCCATGTCGGTGAAGAAGGGCGAGACCTGGACGTCGACGCCGAGATCGGCATAGGCGGCCTTCACCCGCACCACATCCTCGGCGCGCGCCTGCTGCGTGATCGCCAGCCGCTTGCGCAGGTCTTGCGGCAGCAGCGCGATCGCCGCAGGCACGGCATCGGAAAAGAACTGCGCGCCCTGACTGCCGCCGAACACCAGGAAGCGGAACGGTTCGCCCTCATTCGATACCACGTAAGGCGTTTTCGCCGCATCGAGGACCTGCGGCCTGACCGGATTGCCGGTGGTCACCGTCTTTACGCCGTCAGCGCTTGCGCCCTCCGGCAGGAAACCGCCGGCAATCGCATCCACGCGGCCGGCAAGCGCCTTGTTGGCGCGGCCCATGACGGCGTTCTGCTCATGGATCAGCGTCGGCACTTTTCGCCTTGTCGCGGCATAGAGCGGCGGCAGCGTCGGATAGCCGCCGAAGCCGACGACAGCCTCCGGCTTGATCCTGGCGATTACACGGCCGGCCTCCCGCACGCCCTGCCAGATCTTCCAGAAGGCCGAGAGCATGGCGACCGGGTTCTTCGAACCCAGCGTGGCCGAGGGGATGGTGTGAATGTCGGCTGCCGGGAAATGGCGGGAATAGCGCTCGGCGCGATTGTCGGTGGCAAGATGCACCTTCCAGCCGCGGTCGATCAGCTCATGCGCCAGCGCCTCGGCCGGAAACAGATGTCCGCCCGTTCCGCCGGCCGCAAGCAGGATGACACCCTTCGCCATCCTGCCTCATTCCGCCGGCATTGCGCGCTGCGAAAGGACGAAGCCCATCTGCTTGCGCTTTTCCGGACGCTTGCGCGTCAAGGCGAGCACCATGCCCATCGAGACGGCGATGGCGATCTGCGAGGAGCCGCCATAGGAGATGAAGGGCAGCGTCATGCCCTTGGCCGGCATCAGCTGCAGGTTCACGCACATGTTGATGGCCGATTGCAGGCCGAAGACGGTGACGAGGCCGCCGACCGCATAGCGGGTGAAATCGTCCTGCTCCTTGAGCGCGATGCTCAGGCCGCGCAGCACGATGAAGGCGAAGATCGACATGATGAAGAAGCACATTATGAGGCCGAACTCCTCGCCGGCGACCGAGAAAACGAAGTCGGCATGGCTGTCGGGGATGACCCGCTTCACCGTGCCCTCGCCCGGGCCGACGCCGAACCAGCCGCCATTGATCAGCGCCTCGCGGCCCATATCGACCTGGAAAGTGTCGCCTTCGCCGGTCATGAATTTGTCGATGCGCGCGGCGACGTGCGGAAACACCGTATAGGCCGCGAACACGCCGCCGACGCCGGCAGCACCCAGCGCGACGATCCAGAACCAGGGCAGGCCGGCCATGAAGAACATCACGCCCCAGGTGCCCAGCACCAGCATGGTCTGGCCGAGATCGGGCTGCGCCACCAGAAGCGAGATGACCAGCGCCAGCAAAAGCATGGCGAACAGATTGCCGGGAATGTCAGGCTGGCGCCTGTGCTCCGCAAACAGCCAGGCGCAGATGACGACGAAGGCCGGTTTCAGGAACTCGGACGGCTGGATGGAAAGGCCTGCAAGCGATACCCAGCGCCGCGCCCCCTTCACCTCGACGCCGATGTAGAGCACCGCCACCATCAGCACCAGCATGATGCAGATCATCACCAGCGACATGCGCCTTATCTGCCGCGCCTCCAGGAAAGAGACCGCCAGCATCACGATAAGCGCCGGGATGGTGAAGATGATCTGGCGCGTGGCGAAGTGGAAGCTGTCGAGGCCGATGCGCTCGGCCACCGCCGGACTTGCGGCGAAGGACAGCACGATGCCCAGTCCCATCAGCGACAGGAATGCCGCCAGGAACCAGCGATCGATCGTCCACCACCAGGTGGCGACAGGACTTTTGTCGAGACGGCTTTGCATCAACGTGGCCCTCCGATGGATTTCACCCCATCAATAGCAGTCGCAGCTTGCCTGAAGGCTTCGCCGCGAACTTCGAAATTCTTGAACTGGTCGAAACTGGCGCAAGCCGGCGAAAGCAGCACCACGGCCTCGCCGCCGGTGTCCTTTGCTGCGTCGTTGGCGGCATGCTCGACCGCCGCCGCCAGCGTTCCGGATATTTCGTAGGGTACCGCCTCGCCGAGCGTCGCCGAGAAGGCTGGCGCCGCCTCGCCGATCAGATAGGCCTTGGCGATGCGCGGGAAGAAGCCGCGCAGCGGCTCGATGCCGCCTTCCTTGGGCAGGCCGCCGGCGATCCAATAGACGCGGTTGAAACTCGACAGCGCGGGTGCGGCCGCATCGGCATTGGTCGCCTTGGAATCGTTGACGAACAGCACATGGTCCTTGCGGCCGACCTGCTCCATGCGATGCGCCAGCCCCGGGAAGCTCTCGAGGCCGGCCTGGATCTCGCCGAGATCGAGCCCGATCCTCAGGCACGCGGCGACGGCGGCCAGCGCGTTCTGCGCGTTGTGCTGGCCGCGCAGCGACCCGATGCCTTCGAGGAAGGCGACGCGGCTGTAGCGGCCGTGCACGGCTTCCATCAGATTGGTACCGTCGGCGAAATAGCCGTCCGTCAAAGGCAGGCGCTTGGAAATGCGGATGACCTGCCGGCCGGCGCGCTCCAGCCGGTCGGCGATCTGGGCGCACCAGGAATCGTCGACGCCGACGATCGCGGTGTCGCTGCCCGCGACCAGCCTTTCCTTGATCGAGGCGTAATGCGCCATCGTGCCGTGCCGGTCGAGATGGTCGGGCGTCAGGTTGAGCAGGATGCCGGCGGTCGGATTGATGGAGGGCGCGAGATCGATCTGGTAGGACGAGCACTCGACCACATAGTGCCGCGTCGGCTCGGGCGGATCGAGCGTCATGACGGCACGGCCGATATTGCCGCCCATCTGCGTGTCGCGGCCTGCCGACTTCACGATATGCGCCGTCAGCGCAGTCGTCGTCGACTTGCCGTTGGTGCCGGTAATCGCAATGAACGGTGCTGCCGGCGCGCGGCTGTTGCGCTCGCGGCAGAACAGCTCGATATCGCCGATCACCTCGACGCCGGCGCCGCGCGCCAGCTCCACCGTCCAATGCGGCTTGGGATGCGTCAGCGGCACCCCCGGCGACAGCACGAAGGCGGCGAAACGCGGCCAATCGGCGGCGCGCAGATCCCCGGTCGTAATCCCCGCGGCCGCTGCCTTGGCGACGCTGTCCGGATTGTCGTCCCAGGCCAGCACCTCGGCGCCGCCGGCGATCAGCGCATGCGCCGTGGCGATCCCCGAGCCGCCAAGCCCGAAGAGCGAAATGCGTTTGCCTGAAAAGGAAGCGGCGGGGATCAAGCAGCGAGTCCTATCTGAGCTTGAGGGTGGACAGACCGACCAGCGCCAGGATGACGGCAATGATCCAGAAGCGTATCACCACCTGGCTTTCGGTCCAGCCGAGCTTTTCGAAATGGTGATGGATCGGCGCCATCAGGAAGACGCGCTTGCCGGTCATCTTGAAATAGCCGACCTGGATGATGACCGACAGGATCTCGACCACGAACAGGCCGCCGACGATGACCAGCACGATCTCGTGCTTGGTGGCGACCGCGATGGTGCCGATCAGCCCGCCCATCGCCAGCGAGCCGGTGTCGCCCATGAAGATCGCGGCCGGCGGCGCGTTGAACCAGAGGAAGCCGAGGCCTGCGCCGATTACCGCGCCGAGCACGACGGCGAGCTCGCCGGTGCCGGGAACGAAATGGATCTGCAGATATTCGGCGAACACCGCGTTGCCCGACAGATAGGCGATGACGCCGAAGGACGCCGCCGCGATCATGATCGGCACGATCGCCAGGCCGTCGAGGCCGTCGGTCAGGTTCACCGCATTGCCGGCGCCAACAATGACGAAGCAGGAGAACGGCACGAAGAACCAGCCGAGGTTGATCAGGAATTCCTTGGCGAAGGGAAAGGTCAGCGACGACGAGAACGGCGCCTGGCCGTTATGCATGATCACCCAGGCCGCGATGGCGGCGATGATGAACTCGATCGCCAGGCGGGCCTTGCCGGAGAAGCCCAGATGCGACTGCTTGGTCACCTTGAGATAGTCGTCGTAGAAGCCGATCGAGCCGAAGCCGACGGTGACCAAGAGCACCACCCAGACATAGATGCTGGACAGGTTCGCCCATAAGAGCGACGAACCGATGATGCCGGACAGGATCATCAGCCCGCCCATGGTCGGCGTTCCGGCCTTCTTGAAATGCGTCTGCGGGCCGTCGGCGCGGATCGGCTGGCCCTTGCCTTGCCGCAGGCGCAGCGAATTGATGATCGTCGGCCCAAAGATGAAGACGATCAGCGCAGACGTGATCAGCGCGCCGCCTGTGCGAAAAGTGATGTAGCGGAAGACGTTGAAGAACGAGATCTTGTCCGCGAAATCGACGAGCAGTGTGAACATGGTCCTTCCGTCCCCCGGAGCCCGATCTAGGCCGGATTAATGTTTGTGGCTTCCGCCGGAAATTTGCCGAGCAACGCCTCGACCAGCTTTGAAAACCCGATGCCCTTCGACGACTTGACCATCACGACGTCGCCGGGCCTGAGCGCGGCGATCACGATCGGCTTCAGTTCCTCGGCGCTTGCCCGATATTCCGTCTGGATATCGGCCGACAAAACCTTGGCTAGCGCCTGCATTTCCGGCCCGCCGAGAAAGACGTTGCGCGTGCCCGTGCCGACGATCAGCTTGGCAAGCGCCGCGTGGAGATCTGCCGAATGGCTGCCGAGCTCCAGCATGTCGCCGAGCACGGCGATGCGCCGGCCCTCGCCTGAGACCGGCGTGGCGTTGAGCAGCGCCATGGCCGCCGCCATGGACGCCGGATTGGCGTTGTAGCTCTCGTCGATCAGCGTGATCGGCCCGTTGGGATGATGCAGGATATGGCGCCGGCCCCGCCCGCGCTCGGCCGAAAGATCTGCTAGCGCCGCCGCGACCTTGTCGAGGTCAGCGCCGACCAGCTGCGCGGCGCCCAGCACCGCCAGCACGTTCTGCACGATATGGCGGCCGGGCGCCCCGATACGGGCGGTCAGGTCCCTCTTGCCGATCTTGACGGCGATGTCGGAATGGTCGGCATGAAGCTCGCAGCCGACAAGGCGGAACGCCGAGCGGACATTTTCGCCGAAGCCGAAGACATGCTCGACGCCCGCCTGTTTCGCCATTTTGCCGAGCAGCTTCCAGCGTGGATCGTCGCGGTTGAGCAGCGCTGCGCCACCTGGCTCGATCCCCTCGAAAATCTCGGCCTTGGCCACGGCAATCTCGTCGAGATTCTTGAAGAAGCCGAGATGAGCGGCGGCAATGATCGTCACGATGGCGACATGCGGCCTGACCATCTTGACCAGCGGCCGGATCTCGCCCGGATGGTTCATGCCGACCTCGAAGATCGCATAGTCGCAGTCCTGCGGCATGCGCGCCAGCGTCAGCGGCACGCCCCAATGGTTGTTGAACGACTGCGCCGAAGCGTGCACCTTGCCAACCCCCGACAGCACATGGCGCAGCGCTTCCTTGGTGGTCGTCTTGCCGGCCGAGCCGGTGACCGCGATGATCCTCGCCTTCGATCGGGCGCGGGCCGCTACGCCGAGCTTCTCGAGGGCCGCGAGCACGTCCTGAACGACGATCATCGGCGCCGTCAGCCGACCGAGCGACGGCAACTTGCCCTCGGCGACGACCAGCACGGCCGCTCCGGCCTTGACCGCCGCGGTCGCGAAGTCATGCCCGTCCATCGCTTCGCCCTTGATGGCGAAGAAGGCGTTTCCCGGATCCAGGCTGCGGCTGTCGATCGAAATGCCGGTGATGCCCTCCGGCAGCGAGCCGATCGGCCTGCCGCCCATGGCTTCGACGAGCGCTTCCGAGGTCCACAGCAGGTTCATGCGGCGCGCTCCTTGAGCGCCTCACGCACTTCCTCGTGGTCGGAGAAGTGAAAGGTTTCGGTGCCGACTGTCTGGCCTTCCTCATGTCCCTTGCCGGCGACGATGAGGGTGTCGCCGGCGCGAAGCATCGCCACCGCCTCGTGGATCGCCTTGCGGCGGTCGCCGATCTCGATGGCGCCGGGCGCGGCGGCGAGGATCGCCGCGCGGATGGTCTCTGGCGCTTCGGTGCGCGGATTGTCGTCGGTGACGATGACGATATCGGCGAGCCGCGTCGCGATCTCGCCCATGATCGGCCTTTTTCCCCGGTCGCGGTCGCCGCCGCAACCGAACACCACGACGACGCGCCCCGTCGTGAAAGGCCGGACCGAGGTCAGCACATTCTCCAGCGCATCGGGCTTGTGGGCATAGTCGACATAAACGGGGGCGCCGGCCGCAGTGGCGCCGACGAGGTCGAGCCGGCCAGGCGCGCCCTTCAATTTCTCCAATGCCGCCAAGGCCTTGCCCGCGGGTGTTCCAGTCGCGATGGCAAGTCCGGCCGAGACCAGCGCATTGGCGATCTGGAAATCGCCGGCCAAAGGCAGGTCAACCTCGTGCAGCACGCCATCGGCCACAATTTCGGCGCGCTGGCGATGCCGCTCATGCTCGACCCGCTTCAGCGTCAGGAAATCGCCATGACGGCCGACGGTCAGCACTTCCAGCCCCGCCGCTTTCGCGGCTTTGATGGTCGGCTCCGACCACGGATCGTCGGCAAAGACGATCGCGGGCGCCCCCTTCGGCAGCAGCGTGTCGAACAGGCGCAGCTTGGCGAGGTGATAATCCTCCACCGTCGGATGGTAATCCATGTGGTCGCGGCCGAGATTGGTGAAAGCGCCTGCCGCCAGCTTCACGCCGTCGAGGCGGCGCTGATCGAGGCCGTGGCTCGAAGCTTCCATCGAGGCGTGGGTGACGCCCGCATCCGCCAGTTCCTTGAGCAATCGGTGCAGCGCCACTGGATCGGGCGTCGTCAGCGAGCCATATTCGTTGCGGCCGGGCGCCACCACGCCGGTCGTGCCGATCGAGGCGGCGGCAAAACCCGCCTGCTCCCAGATCTGGCGGGTGAAGGCGGCGACGGATGTCTTGCCGGCGGTGCCGGTGACGGCGACCATGGTCTGCGGCTGGCGTCCGAAGAAGCGCGCCGCGCTGAGCGCCAGCGCCAGGCGCGGATCATCGACGGCAAGGACCGGGATCGACAGGCTGGAGACGCTCACGCCTTTGCCGGTGACGATCGCAGCCGCGCCGCGGGCCGCGGCATCGGCGGCATAGGTCGAGCCGTCGGCCTTGCTGCCGGCGAGCGCGAAGAAGACGACGCCGGTCTTGACCGCGCGGGAATCGGAGGAAAGTCCGGTCACCTCCAGATCGGGGGAAGCTGTTCCCTCGACAGGCAGGATGCCGGCTAGATCTTTTAGATGCATTGAGTCCCGTTCACCGCAACAAAATAGCGCGCAGTTGCCGGCGCGCCCCAAGAATCACTGATAGGAAACCAGCGTTGCACCATTTTCATGGCTGAAATCTGGCTTCACGCCAAGCATGGCGGCCGCGCGTCTGATGATGTTGCCGGCCATGATCCCCGCATTGTTGGCGGCGACGTCGGTCATCCCGGGCTTTTCAGGATGCGGGGCGTCGGCGATCGTGAACACCAGATATTGCGGGTCGTCCATCGGGAAGGCGGCGACGAAGGTGTTGAAATTCAGGTCCTTGGAGTAGCGGCCGTTGATGACCTTCTCTGCCGTTCCGGTCTTGCCGCCAACGCGGTAACCGGGGACCCGGGCATTTCTGGCCGAGCCCTTCTCGGCGTTGAGCGTATAGAGGTAGCGCATGCCTTCGACCGTCTTGTCGCTGACCACTTTCTTGGCCACCGCCATTGCCTCCTGCTCGCTGCGCACCAGGAATGTCGGCTCGATCAGATAGCCCTGCATCAGCGCCGCGCAGCCGACGGCGGCCTGCAGGGGCGTCGTCGAGACGCCATGGCCGAAGGCGATGGTGAACGAGTTGACCTGTTTCCAGACCTTGGGTTCGGTCGGGCGGGCGACTTCCGGCAGTTCGGTCTGCATCCGGTCCAGAATGCCGAGGCGGTGCAGGAATTCGCGATGCCCCTCGATGCCGACCAGCTCAGCCTCCCTGGCCGACCCGATGTTGGACGAAAAGAGGAACACTTCCGGCAGCGACAGCACGCGGTTCTTGCCGTGGAAATCGTGGATGGCCTGATGGCCGACCCGGATCGGATGCGACGCGTCGAAGCGGCTGTTCATTGTCGCCTTGCCTGAATCGAGTGCCATGGCCGAGGTGAAGCTCTTGAAGGTCGAGCCCATCTCATAGAGCCCGGCCGACATGCGGTTCAGCCGATCCTTTTCCTGCGCATTATACGGATTGTTCGGATCGAAATCCGGCACCGAGGCCATGGCGATCACTTCGCCGGTCTTGATGTTCAACACGACGGCGCCGGCGCCGATGGCGCGATAGCGCTCCAGCCCGGCGGCGATCTCGTCGCGCACCACATGCTGGACGCGCAGATCGATCGAAAGCTTGACCGGCTTGAGATCCTTGGCCACGGCGAGCCCCGACGCCTGCAGGTCGCTCAGTCCCTGCTCGTCGATATACTTCTCCATGCCGGAGATGCCCTGGTTGTCGATGTTGGTGAGGCCGACGATATAGGACGAGGTCTCGCCGCTCGGATAGAAGCGGCGCTTTTCGGTGCGGAAGCCGAGGCCGGGGACGCCCAGCGCCAGGATGTCGGCCTGCTGCTTCGGCGTCAGCTGGCGCTGCAACCAGACGAAGCCGGCGCCGCTCTTGAGCTTGCGATAGGTCTGCTCGTAGTCGATCTCCGGCAGCACGGTCGACAATCTCTCGATCGCTTCGTCGGCGTCGACGATGCGGCGCGGCTCGGCAAACAGCGATGCCGTCTTGATGTCGGTCGCCAGCACCTCGCCGTTGCGATCGACGATATCCGGACGCGATGCAGTGACCCGGTTCTCCGGGCCGCCGGAAAGATCGGGGTTCTGCAGGCCGAGATAGACGAGCCTGCCGGCGATGGTCGAATAGATGGTGAAGAACACCGCCATGGTCATCACGATGCGCGTCTTTGCCTTGCCGCCAGTCGCCTTGCGTGCCGCATCGACGACGATCGAGCCGTCCTCCGCCTGCCTCTTCCGGCGCGTCAGCAGGCCGCCGATCCTTGGAAGACCGATCATTGAACGGTGCTCCCGGTGACCACTGGATCCTTGCCGTCCGAGGGCTCCTTGCCCGAACTGTCGGCCATGCCGCCAAGCCGCTGCGAGGAGAGGTCTTCGATGGTCACGGGTTTCACGGGAATGTCGTCGAGCCCGCCGATCTGGTGCGCGTTGACCGGTTCGAGCCCGAGCTGGCTCTTATAGACGTCGGCAAGCTTCTGCAGCCGCGACGGCTGGGTGAGCAGGCTCCAGTCCGCCTTGAGGAGATCGATCGTCTCTTCCTCGTAGTGGATCTGCGCCTGGATCTTCTGCACCGCCGCCTGTTGCTCTTCGGCTTCGCGCTTCGTCTTGTAGGTCAGGGCGGCGGCCGAGACCATCACGGCGATCAGGACTATATCGCTGGTACGAAACACGTGCTCACCTCTCTCCCGGCCGCTCGACGGCGGGAAGCTTTGGAAGGCCGAAAATCGAAAAATCGCCGGCGCGCGCCGGCGCCTCGGTGCGGATCGCCGCGCGCAGCCTGGCCGAGCGCGCCCGCGGGTTGGCGCCTAGCTCGGCCTCTCCCGGCGTCACGCCGCCGCCGGCCTTGCGGAAGGTCGCGACGCGCAGGGGCGCATCGGGCAAATGCCGCGAGCCGCTGGCCGCCTCGGAGCGGTCGGCGATGAAGCGCTTGACGATGCGGTCTTCCAGCGAATGGAACGTCACCACGGCGAGCCGTCCGCCGGGTTTCAGCGCCCGCTCGGCGGCCAGCAGCGCCCTTGCGAGTTCGCCAAGCTCGTCATTGACGAAGATGCGCAGCGCCTGGAAGACGCGTGTCGCCGGATGGATCTTGTCCTTCGGCCCTCTTCCGATATGGGTTTCGATGGCGTCGGCGAGATCGAGCGTGCGCTCGAAGGGCTTCTTCTCGCGCCGGCTCTCGATCATGCGCGCGATGCGGCCGGCATGGCGCTCCTCGCCGAGAAAGCCGAAGATGCGGGCAAGGTCGCCCGCCTTGAAGGTGTTGACGACGTCAGCGGCGGAGAGACCCGCCTGCGCCATGCGCATGTCGAGCGGCCCGTCGGCGCGAAAGGAAAAGCCCCGCTCCGCCTGGTCGAGTTGCATCGAGGAAACGCCGATGTCGAGCACCACGCCGTCGGCGCCCTCGACGTGCTCGTCCAGCGTCGAGAACGGCGCCTGGACAAGCCTCAGCCTGCCGCCGGCCCGTCGTTCGAGCGCCCTGCCTGCCGCGATCGCGTCCGGGTCGCGGTCGATGGCGATGACGGAGGCGCCGCGATCGAGGATGGCGCTGGTGTAGCCGCCGGCGCCGAATGTCCCGTCGACGATCGTCTCGCCGGCCTTTGGCGCAAGCGCGTCGATCACCTCGGCAAGGAGGACCGGAATGTGACGGGCCGGTCCGCCAACGGCGTGAGGGTCATCGCCGTGGCCAGCCATCATTCCGATCGCTCCCCGGGCTTCGTCCCCTGCCGAAGCTGCAAAAGCCTGGCCCGCGCCTGCGCCCCATAGGCGGCAAGCCGCCCCGGCTCCCAGATCTGAAAGAAATTGCCGCGACCGACAAAGGCCACCTCGTTCGAGATGCCCGTATGCTCGCGGATGAAATCGGTCATGGTGATGCGGCCGTCCTGGTCGAGCTTCAGAAATGTCCCGTCGCCATGGCAAAAGAACGACATGTCGTCCGCCGTCTGCAGAAAGGGGTCCTCCAGCGCGATCCGCTGCTCGTAGCGGTCGAGCAGGTCGAGCCCACCGACATCCATGGCCGGCAGATCCAGGCAGCGCAGCGCGTAGAGTTCCGAATAGCCGCGTTTCTGCACCACGGCACGAAAATGCGCCGGAACAGACACCCGCCCCTTCGCATCGATCCTGCTCACCGTGTTTGACAGAAACCGGTCCAATAAACGCTACAGCCGCCGTTGCCGCTGCCCCCCTCATGTTGTTCTCCGCGCCCCTGCCGCATTTGCGGCAAATCGCTTCATTCACCGGGGCGAAAACCGACAAACGCGCAGCCGCCGCGGCTGCCCGATTGGCGTACGCTTCACCCTGACGCGGAACGAAAGCTTGATTTAAATGGGATATCATGGGGCGCTATGGGCGTCAACGGGAACAGGCATCACAAACACGCGCGCCACAACCAGAAAGCGCAGGCTGAAGGCACGTCTCGTCTTTATCGTCTATTAAGCCTAACGAAGCGTTTAGAGCCCTCTGGCCCAAAAAGACGCAGCTTGCCGCGCACAGCCGGCGCGCATAGCGTCGGTTGAAGTTTTCTGCCCAAAGGATCGAGCCAATGTCCGACACTGCGAAGTCACGCGCCGCGACACTTGCCCATTTGCGTAGCGCCGATTTTGCCAAGGGCGATCCCATCCCCTTGCCGCTGACCATGGCCTCGATCTTCCACGCGCCGGGCGACGCGACGGGTTTCGATCAATACGGCCGCTTCAGCAATCCGACCTGGCATGCAGTCGAGCATGCGCTCGGCCATCTGGAAGAGGCGCAATGCATTATTTTTCCGTCGGGAATGGCGGCGATTTCCGCGGCTTTGTTCGCGCTCGTCAAATCGGGCGACCGCATCCTCTTGCCGTCGGACGGCTATCACACGACACGGGCGCTGGCTGAGCGTTTCCTGAAACCGCTCGGCGTCGCCTATGATGTGCGGCCGACGGCAAGCATGCTCGACGGCGGTTTCGCCGGCTATCGGGCGGTTTTCGTCGAAAGTCCGTCGAACCCGCGACTGGACATTTGCGACATCGCCGCCGTCGCCAAGGCAGTCCATGCGCAAGGCGGAACCCTGATCGTCGACAACACGACGATGACGCCCTTCGGCCAGCGCCCGCTCGATCTTGACGCCGACATCGTGGTCTCGGCCGACACCAAGGCGATCAATGGCCATTCGGACGTTCTCTTCGGCCATGTCGCCAGTCGCGATTCCGACATTGTCGCCAAGGTGAAGGATTGGCGCGAGACGGCCGGCGGCATCCCCGGTCCGTTCGAAGCATGGCTGGTACATCGCGGCCTCGAAACGCTGGAAGTGCGCTTCGACCGCATGTGCTCGTCGGCTGAAACCATCGCACAGCGGCTGAAGGGTCACCGCGCCGTCAGCGGCCTGCGCTTTCCCGGGCTCGAGGGCGATGCCTCGCACAATCTTGCGCGCGCCCAGATGGAGCGCTTCGGCTTCCTGATTTCGTTCGAACTGGCCTCCGAAGAACAGGCCGAGGCGTTCATCGACGGTTGCGCGCTGATCGAATCGGCAACGTCCTTTGGCGGCGTGCATACGTCGGCCGAGCGGCGCTCGAAACGCGGCGACGCCGTTCCGCCGGGCTTCGTTCGCCTGGCCATCGGCTGCGAGCCGGTCGAGGAACTCTGGCAGGCGATTGAGGCGTCCCTGGACAAGATCGGCGCATAGTCCGCCAACTATATCAGATCGTCAGCCTCGATTTTGCGCCGGCCGTGCAGCACGCGGAGGATTTCGATCGCATCCTCTCCAACGCGGTAAAACGTTAGATACTCGCCAACGATGAGATGGCGAATGCCCGGTGTAATATCGTCGCGTAAGGGGCCAGATGACGGATAGATGGCGAGTTGCTGCCAACGGTGTTCGATGCGATCGAGCAGTCGGTCCGCTGCGGCTTCGCTATCACGCGCAACATACTGCCAAATCGCGATCAAATCCTCTTCGGCGTCCGAGGTTCGAACGATGCGCAACAAGTGTCATACCGCTCCGCCAGACCGATATCTCCGGCGTGCCTCAGCTTTGATCTCCTCCATGGACACGAACCGGCCAGGCCCGCTGTCGATCCCCTGCTGCACCAGTTTCCGCAGCTCTTCGACGCTGTATCCAAGCAAGTCGCGCCGCTCCTTCCATTGCCTGAGCGCATCGCGGATCACCTCGCTGGCCGAGGCGTATTCGCCAGCCGCGACGACATCGTCGACCGCGGCCGCCAGTTCCGGTGAAAGCGTGATACTCCGTTTATCAATCTGGCCCATGACGCACTCCTGCTCTTCCGTATGGTACGATTTAATCGCACCAGCTTCAAGGATAGGTTTGACCACGCCGCGGAAGCTGTCTTGCGGAATGCTTGAATCGGAAGATTCGCCTGTCGGCGTAACCCCCTGATCCCGTTCAGCTATCGCTACGAGAAAAATGCCAGCTGGCCTGTAAGCCGGGTTCTGTATGGCCCTCGCCTCGCGGCGAGAACGTGGCGGCCATTCATCTTGGGCGCATGTTGCCACGCGCCTCACGCAACCTACCCGGACGGTGGGCCGGAAACAGCCCTCGAAGGTTTCCCCTCGCACCGCCCCTATTCGGTTTTGCTCCCGGTGGGGTTTGCCCTGCCGCTTCTGTTGCCAGTCGCGCGGTGGGCTCTTACCCCACCCTTTCACCCTTGCCGTAGCCGAAGCCGCGGCGGTTTGCTTTCTGTGGCACTTTCCCTGGGGTCGCCCCCGCCGGCCGTTAGCCGGCACCGTGTCTCCATGGAGCCCGGACTTTCCTCACCCGCAACCTTTCGGCACGCGCGGGCGCGGCCGCCCGGCCAGCTGACAAGGGCGTATAAAGGGATTCCCGCCTGAAAACGCAAACGAAAAAGCTGTTGCCGTCGCTCAAATGCGCAGCGGTTTGGGACAACGACGTGCTGAAAGAGATACGCGTCGCCCAAATCCACTTCGGCGGACGAGCTTAGGCCGGCGAGCCCAGCGCTGCCATCTGCACCTTCACTTTGCTGCAATAGGCGGCCGAAATCGGATTCATCCGCGTCGCGCCGTGACCGGCATTGTATTTCAGGATCGTGCCGCAGGTGGTGCCGCCGCCGAGACCCTGCGCCATCGCGAGGTACTTCATGCCGTATTTGATATTGGTATCGGGATCGAACAGCCCCTTGGCCGAACCGGTGTAACCCATCATGCGCGCCGTGGCCGGCTTGATCTGCATCAGGCCGATCTCGCCGGCGCTGCCGACCAGGTTCGGCCGGTAGTTGCTTTCGATCTTGATAACGGCCTTGGCCAGGGACACCGGCACGCCGTAGCTCGCGGCATAGCGGGCAATGATCGACGAATACTGGCCGCCGCTGGGCGCGGCCGGTGTCGCCAGAGCGATTTTGCCCGTGGGGATCGAGGCTGTCGTGGTGAGATCGATCGTCTTTCTGCCGCGCTTGCCGCGCTTGGCGCGCTTGGCCGTCGATTTCGCCGCCCTGGTCGCGGCGGCCTTCTGCACCTTAGCCGGAGCTCTCTTGATCTTTGGCGCTTTGCTCGCTGGGGCAGCCTTGGTCGTAGGGGCGGCGGCGAGGCCATTGTCTGCCCTGAGGCTTAAGGGGGCGCTGTTTGCCGGACTGAAGGCAAAGCTTATTACTCCGGCAGCAACGGCTGCCGCTACAACGGTCAATTTCTGCATGTAATCCTGTTCTGTTAGAACCGCGCGAAGAACTTCACGCAGTTGTGTCAATTCAACATCGGAGCATCAGGGGGCTAGACGTCCAACAACTTGCGGGAGAGGCATTTGGCGGCGGAATTGGCGGCAATGAAGGCGGCGCAATTCACTTTACATAACAGGTTGTAATTTAATGGCCTTATCGCGACTATTTGGTAGAGGCTGCCGTGACGGAAGTCAGGAGCCTCTGCAGCGTGCGGATCGTCGAATTGTCGGCCACGCCATCCACCAGCCGCCGCCGGAAATGCCGCTGGAACGCCGCAACCGCGATTTCCGTCTGTAGGTCGTAAATACCCGATATCTCAATACCATAGCCATAGAGCGCCAGCATCGACTGCAGCGCCTCGACATCGGAGCCGGTGTCGCCGACCTTCAACGCGGCGCCCGGTTTTATCGGCGCCGCCGGTACGAGGTGACCGATACCGGCCGCGAACAGCGCCTTCCACGGAAATTTTTCGCCCGGATCGACCTTGCGGCCCGGCGCCACGTCCGAATGGGCAAGCACCCTTGTCGCGGGGATGGAATAACGGCCCACGATGCCCCCGCACAAATCGATCACGGCATCGATCTGCCGCCTCGGGAAGGCTTTGTAGCCCAGTGAATGCCCGGGATTGACGATTTCGATGCCGACCGAGCAGGAGTTCACGTCGGTGCGTCCGAGCCAGGAGCTCTTGCCGGCATGCCAGGCGCGGTCGCTCTCGCGCACCATCTGGACGACGCGGCCGTCCTCATGAACAAGATAGTGCGAGGACACTTCGCTTGCCGGATCGCACAGCCACGCCTCGGCGCCGGCGCCGGTTGCCATGCCGGTATAGTGCAGCACGATCATGTCGGGCCGCAGCGTCTCGCGGCGCGGACCGAAATTCGGCGACACCCGGACCTCGGCACCTGGCTGGTCGGGCAGGAAACCGCTCATGCGTGCCTGAGGCCCCGCTCGATCATCTCATACGCGGCATTGATCGCCGCGACCCTGGTCGTGGCGATCTTGATGAATTCCTGCGGCAGGCCGCGTGCGATCAACCTATCGGGGTGATTGTCCGAGATCAGCTTGCGGTAGCGCTTCCTGATTTCCTCGAACGGCTTGCCGCGCTCGATGCCCAGTACGACGTAAGGATCGGCGGCGCCGAGATTCACGTGCCGCGACAGGATCGTCTCGTAATGCGCCTCATCGATCCGGAAAATCTCCGCGATCCGATGCAGGAACTGCCCTTCCCGCTCATGGATCAGGCCGTCAGCCTTGGCGATATGGAATAGGCCGTCGAGTATGTCTTCCAGCATCATGCAGTTGGCGTGGCCGGAACCGCAGAGTTGCGCCATGCGCCGGGCGTAGGTCTCGAACCCGGCGACGTCCTGCTTGGCGATGTCGTAAAGCCGCGCCACGTTGCGCGTCTCGCTCGGCGGCACCTCGAAGATTTCCTGGAAGGCGCGCACCTCGTCCTGCGTGACGATGCCGTCGGCCTTGGCCATCTTGGCCGAGAGCGCGATCATCGCCACCGAAAAGGCAACGCGCCGGCGCAAGTCCGGATCGCCGGAAAACACGGTGCGCACAGCTTCAACGACGTCCGCGACGCCCGTGGACGCCGACGACGAAACACGAGCGATGAAGTCGCCAAGGCGGTCCCAAATCGACATGTCGGCTTCATAGTGCGAACCGGGCGGTTCTATCAAGCCGGGACGATGCCGCAGTTGACCGGCGATGCGTGGGATCGACGGCGCAAAAAGAAGGCCGGCAGTGCCGGCCTTCTTCGATATTGTGGGACGGCCCTTACTGCGCAGGCGCGGTAGGAGCCGGTTTTGTTGCCGGAGCCGGTTCAGCAGGCTTCGAAGCGTCGGGCGAAGCCGGTTTCATCGGCTGTTCGTTGGCCGGCGGATTGGTGCTCTGGGTGGTGGTGTTGTCAGTGCCGGTGCCACTGTTGCTGCAAGCCGCGACCCCCAGCAGGGCGAGCGCCGAAACAGACGCCAGAATGAGCTTCTTCATGCTATCTCTCCTTCAACAGACGCTCACATTTCGGTGAGCGGTCGCAGGGGAAATGCATCAGCCAGCTGCCGGTTTCGTAACGTTGCATTTCCACGTGTAACATCAACTTGCGATTGCTGGCGCCGAAATCCCGAACTAACACAACATACGCCCAAAGAGATTATGGATAAGCAGAATGCCGGCAGCCGTGGGGACTGGGAAATGGGACTTTTGGATCGACCGCGGCGGCACCTTCACCGACATCATCGGCCGTGATCCGCAAGGCCGGCTGCACCCCCGAAAGCTTCTGTCCGAAAATCCCGAGGCGTATGCGGATGCCGCCATCCAAGGCATCCGCGACCTGTTGGGTTTGAAAGCCGGCGTCGCCATTTCCGCCGAAGCGATAGGCGACGTCAAAATGGGCACGACCGTTGCCACCAATGCGCTGCTCGAGCGCAAGGGCGACCGCGTCCTGCTGCTCATCACCAAGGGGTTCCGCGACGCTTTGCGCATCGCCTATCAGGCAAGGCCGGATATCTTCGCCAAGGAGATCATCCTGCCGGAGCAGCTCTACGAGCGGGTGATCGAGGTCAATGAACGCGTGCGCGCCGACGGCTGCGTCGAGCGCCTGCTCGACATCGCGGCCTGCCGCCCAGCGATCGAGCAGGCGAAGGCCGACGGCATCGACGCGGTCGCCATTGTCTTCATGCACGCCTGGAAATACCCGGACCACGAAAAGGCCGTGGCGAAAGTCTGCCGCAAGATCGGCTTCAGCCAGATCTCGGTCTCTCATGAGGTCTCTCCGCTCATCAAGCTGGTCGGCCGCGGCGACACCACCGTGGTCGACGCCTATCTGTCGCCGATCCTGTCGCGCTATGTGCAGCGGGTGGCCGGCGAACTGGGCACCGGACCGCGCCTGATGTTCATGATGTCGTCGGGCGGCCTCACCGCCGCCGACATGTTCCAGGGCAAGGACGCGCTGCTTTCGGGACCGGCGGGTGGCGTCGTCGGCATGGTCGAGACGGCGAAGCTCGCCGGCTTCGAAAAGGTCATCGGCTTCGATATGGGTGGCACCTCGACCGACGTCGCCCACTATGACGGCGAATATGAGCGCGCCTTCGACACCGAGGTCGCCGGCGTGCGCATCCGCGCGCCGATGATGCGCATCCATACCGTCGCCGCCGGCGGCGGCTCGATCCTGCACTATGAGGCGGGCCGCTTCCGCGTCGGCCCGGATTCCGCCGGCGCCAATCCCGGGCCTGCCGCCTACCGGCGCGGCGGCCCGCTTGCCGTCACCGATGCCAATGTCATGCTCGGCAAATTGCAGCCCGATTTCTTTCCGGCGATTTTCGGCGCGGGCCAAGACCAAACGCTCGACATCGGCACGGTTGGCGAAAAATTTGCGGCGCTGGCCGCCGAAATCGGCGACGGCCGGACGCCCGAGGCGGTCGCCGAAGGCTTTGTCACCATCGCCGTCGAGAACATGGCCAACGCCATCAAGAAGATCTCGGTGCAGCGCGGCTATGACGTCACCGAATATCTTTTGAACTGTTTTGGCGGCGCCGGCGGCCAGCACGCCTGCCTGGTCGCCGATGCGCTCGGCATGGAAGCGGTGCTCATCCATCCCTTCTCCGGCCTTCTCTCGGCTTACGGCATCGGCCTCTCGTCGGTCTTCGCCTCGCGCCAACAGGGTCTGCTGCAGCCGCTTGCCGAAGAATCCCGCGCGGCGATCGAGGCGCTCATCGCGGCGCTGCGCGGCGACGTCATTGCCGAGTTCGGCGAGCAAGGCATCGCCGGGGACGCGGTTTCAACGAGGCCTGTCCTGCATATCCGCTATGACGGCACCGATACGGCGCTGCCGGTGAATTTCGAGCATGGCTCGATCTTCCGCGCCAGAAGCGATTTCGAGGCCGCGCACAAGGCGCAGTTCGGTTTCGTCTATGACGATAAGCCGATCGTCGTCGAGACCGTCGCCGTCGAAGGCATGGAAGCCGCCCGACAGGACAAGGCTGAAGCTCCAGCACCCGCCGGACCGGCAGGAATTGACGCCAAACCTTTGGAAAGCCGGCGCATCTACACCGAAGGCCGCTGGCACGAGGCCGGCGTCTATCGCCGCGAAGGCCTGCGGCCGTCCCACACGGTCGCCGGGCCCGCGCTGATCATCGAGCCGAACCAGACCATCGTCGTCGAGCCAGGCTGGCGCGCCGAAATCACCGGTCTCAATCACGTCGTGATACGCCGGACAGAAAGAAAGGCGCGTGCCGCGGCACTCGGCACCGAGGCGGATCCGGTGATGCTGGAGGTCTTCAACAACCTCTTCATGTCGATCGCCGAGCAGATGGGCGTGACGCTGCAGAACACCGCCTATTCGGTCAACATCAAGGAACGGCTCGACTTCTCCTGCGCCGTGTTCGACCGCCATGGCGCTTTGGTCGCCAATGCGCCGCATATGCCGGTGCATCTGGGCTCCATGGACCGTTCGGTGGAAACAATCATCCGCCTGAACTCCGGCGATATCCATCCCGGCGACGTCTTCGCGCTCAATGCGCCCTATAATGGCGGCACGCATTTGCCCGACATCACCGTGGTGACGCCGGTGTTTGACGACGCCCGCAAGGAAATCCTGTTCTGGGTGGCCTCGCGCGGCCACCACGCCGATGTCGGCGGCACCGCGCCGGGCTCGATGACGCCGCTTGCGACAACGGTCGACGAGGAGGGCGTGCTGTTCGACAATTTCCGCATCGTCGATCGCGGCCGCTTCCGCGAGATGGAGCTGGAGACGCTACTGACCGACCATCCTTATCCGGCACGCAATCCCGTCCAGAACATCGCCGACTTGAAGGCGCAGATCGCCGCCAACGAAAAGGGTGTGGCGGAGCTGCGCAAGATGGTCGCGCATTTCGGGCTCGATGTGGTCGAAGCCTATATGGGCCACGTGCAGGACAATGCCGCCGAGAGCGTGCGCCGCGTGATCGAGCGACTTCCCGACAGCGCGGCTTACGAATACCCGACCGACACCGGCCAGGTGATCAGGGTGAAGATCACCGTCGATCGGCAAAAGCGCGAGGCGACCGTCGATTTCACCGGCACGTCGCCTGTCATGAAGAACAACTTCAACGCGCCGGAGCCGGTCGCTCGTGCCGCGGTGCTCTATGCCTTCCGCGTCATGGTCGAGGACATGATCCCGATGAACGCCGGCTGCCTGAGGCCGATCAACATCGTTATTCCGGATGGTTGCATGCTCAAGCCGTCCTATCCCGCCGCCGTCGTCGCCGGCAATGTCGAGACCTCGCAGCATGTCACCAACGCGCTGTTCGGCGCGATGGGCGCGATGGCCAACGCCCAAGGCACCATGAACAATCTCACCTTCGGCAACAAGAAATATCAGTATTACGAGACGATCTGCTCCGGTTCGCCGGCCGGCCGGATGAATTCCGGGCGCGGCTTCGCCGGCACCTCCGGCGTCCATACCCATATGACCAATTCGCGCCTTACCGACCCTGAGGTGCTGGAACTGCGCTTCCCCGTCGTGCTGGAAGACTTCCATATCCGCGAGGGTTCCGGCGGCAAGGGCAAGTGGAATGCCGGCGACGGCACCAGGCGTACGATCCGCTTCCTCGAAAGGATGGAATGCGCGATCCTGTCCTCGCACCGCAATCGCCCGCCCCAGGGCCTCGACGGCGGCGGTGACGGCGAGGCGGGCTCGACCAGGGTCAGGCGCAATGACGGCTGGGTCGACGTCCTGAAGGCTTGCGACCAGACCACGCTCGACGCCGGCGAGGCCGTCATCGTCACCACGCCGACGCCGGGAGCGTTCGGCAAAGTGTAGCAATTGGCGCCAACCTGCCGTCAACAGGCTGTCACCTGCCTGTCATGCCGCTGCGCTACCCGCTTGCGCCAAAGCAAACGGGGAATCACCTTTCGATGTCGGACGTATCCGGAGAACTCGTTTATCGTCGAGGCAAGGAAGTCGGAAAGGCCGTCTACCAGAACCGGGCATTGTCGAAGGACGGCATTTCCGAGCGGCTCTTCGCCTTCCTGTTCTCCGGCCTCGTCTATCCGCAGATCTGGGAAGATCCCGATGTCGACATGGAGGCCATGCAGCTCGGCGCCGGCCATCGCGTCGTCACGATCGCCTCGGGCGGCTGCAACATCCTGGCTTACCTGACCCGCACGCCGGCCCGGATCGAGGCCGTCGATCTCAATGCCGCGCATGTCGCGCTGAACCGCATGAAGCTGGAAGCGGTGCGCCACCTGCCGTCGCAGGGCGACCTGTTCCGCTTCTTCGGCGCCGCCGGCACGAGCCACAATTCCGATGCCTATGATCGCTTCATCGCGCCGCATCTCGATCCGGTCAGCCGCCATTACTGGGAGCGCCGCAACTGGCGCGGCCGCCGCCGCATCTCGGTTTTCGACCGCAACTTCTACCAGACCGGCCTGCTCGGTCTCTTCATCGCCATGGGCCATCGCGTCGCAAAACTGTTCGGCGTCGATCCCGCCGGCATCATGAAGGCCGGAAACATCGGCGAGCAGCGCCGCTTCTTCGACGAGGAACTGGCACCGGTCTTCGACAAGAAGCTGCTGCGCTGGGCGACCTCGCGCAAGGCTTCGCTGTTCGGCCTCGGCATCCCGCCGGCACAGTATGACTCGCTGATCACCTCCGGCGACGGCTCGATGGCGAGCGTGCTCAAGGCGCGCCTTGAAAAGCTCGCCTGCGATTTCCCGCTCAAGAACAACTATTTCGCCTGGCAGGCCTTTGCCCGCCGCTACCCGCAACCTGGCGAGGCGGCGCTGCCTGCCTATCTGGAAGAGCGCAATTACAAGACGATCCGCGACAACATCGATCGCGTCGCCATCCACCACGCCAACCTGATCAAGTTCCTGGGCGCCAAGGACGCCGGCACCGTCGACCGCTTCGTCCTGCTCGACGCGCAGGACTGGATGACCGACGACCTGCTCAATGCGCTGTGGACCGAGATCACCCGCACGGCCTCGGCCGGCGCCCGCGTCATCTTCCGCACCGCGGCCGAACCGAGCCTCCTGCCCGGCCGTGTCTCCAGCTCGCTGCTCGACCAGTGGACCTACGAGGCCGACGCCTCGCGCGAATTCTCGGCAAAAGACCGCTCGGCGATCTATGGCGGCTTCCATCTCTATGTGAAGCGGGCAGCATGAGCACGACGGAGCTGCCGGCCGGCCATGCCGAACTGATGGACGGCGTCTACCGCTGGCAGCGCCATATCTATGATCTGACCCGCAAATATTACCTGCTCGGCCGCGACCGGCTGATCGACGGATTGGACGTGCCGCAAGGCGGCACCGTGCTGGAGCTCGGCTGCGGCACCGGCCGCAACATCGCGCTTGCCGCCCGCCGCTATCCGGATGCGCGCTTCTTCGGTTTGGACATCTCGGCCGAGATGCTGGAGACGGCTAGCGCGGCCATTGCTCGCGAAGGCCTCGCCGCCAAGGTCAGCCTGGCGCGTGGCGACGCAACCGACTTCGATGCCAGGGCGCTCTTCGGCATCGCACAGTTCGACCGCGTGTTCGTGTCCTATTCCCTGTCGATGATCCCCAGCTGGGAAAAGACGGTTTCGGCCGCGCTCGCCGCGCTTGCGCCCGGCGGCTCGTTGCATGTCGTCGACTTCGGCCAGCAGGAAGGCCTGCCGCGCTGGTTCCGCGCCCTGCTGCGTGGCTGGCTGCGGAAATTCCATGTCGCGCCGCGCGCCTCGCTTCGCGACGTGCTTGAATCGGAATCGCAGCGCACCGGCGCAACCTTCCGTTTCAGAACGCTTTATCGCGGCTATGCCTGGCTGGCCATAGTCAAGATCGCCCACTGAATTTTGCAATTTGACGCCTGTGGCTGTAGCGAACGCAATCAACTGCGTAAACAAGCAATGGCGATTGGTTTTCCGCTGGGATGGCGGCCGGGGTGAGGCGTCGGACATCTACTTGGACGACCACAGCTATAAGTGAGGTGAGACATGTTGATGACCGCACGCAAGCCCGCAACGGTTGGCGAAATCCTCGCGGAGGAGTTCATGCACCCGCTTGGCTTGACGCAAGCCGCTCTGGCCAAGGCAATGGGCGTCCCGCGCAAGCATGTGAACGAATTGTGCAACGATCGCCGCAGCATTACCGCGGCGACCGCGCTCATATTGGCGCGGGTGTTCGGCAACAGCCCGGATTTCTGGCTGAACGTCCAGCGCCGCAGCGATCTTTGGCAAGTCATGAACTCGCCTGACGAGCGGGCGCGCGTGGATCGCGCCAAGCCTTTGCCGACCGCCGCATAGAGGCCGGCGATTGACCGCCACGCCTCTAATGGAGCGCCTGCGCCAGCGCGCTGACCATCGCTTGTGGACGATAACCAAGCTTGGCCGGCGTCAATCCAAGCCGCACCACCACCAACTGCTCGGACGGAATGATCGCAGCCGTCTGTCCGTCATGGCCCTCCATCCAGTAGGTGTCCTTGGGCAGACCTGCAGCGACGCCTGCGCCGGGATTTTCCTCATCGCCCGGCCCCTCGATCCAGACCTGGCCCTTGCCGTACACCTTTGAGGCCGGTGCGGCCTCGCGCATCCAGTCGACGAAACCGGCAGGCAGGATCTGGTTTCCGTTCCAGGCGCCGCCCTGCAGAAGGAACTGGCCGAAGCGCGCCCAGTCATGCGCCGTGGCATAGAGATAGGACGAGCCGACGAACGTGCCTTGCTCGTCGGTCTCGAGCACCGCGCTATGCATGCCGAGCGGCTCGAACAGCGCCGTGCGCGGCCATGCCAGCGCCTTCGCCTTGTCGCCGATCGCATCTTGCCATAGCCGCGACAGCATCACCGCCGTGCCGCTCGAATAGGAAAACACTTTTCCCACCTCGCCGGTCAGCGGTTGAGCCTCGGCGAAGCCTGCCATGTCCGGCTCGAGATAAAGCATGCGCGTCACGTCGGCGACGTCGCCATAATCCTCGTTGAACGCCAGCCCGCTCGACATCGCCATCATGTCGGCAAGGCTGATGGCGGCGCGGCCGTCGGCCTTCCACGGTGCGAAGAGCCCCTTGTTATCGAGCGCCAGCTTGCCGTCCTTGACCAGAGTGCCGACGATCGCGGCATTCACCGTCTTGGTCATCGACCAGCCAAGCAGCGGCGTCTTGGCCGAAAAGCCCTCGCCATAGCGCTCCGCGACGACCCGGCCGTTCTTCACCACCACGATGGCGCGCATGCCGGTGCCGGCCATCGCGGCATCGTCGACGATCTTCGCGACCTCGGGATTCTGCGAAGCATCGACCCGCTCGCCATCGGGCCAGAGCGCGTCGGGTTGCGCCGCGGCCGGCGGCGGGGCGCGCAGCGACGTCTGCCTTGCCTTGCCGGTGTCGCCATCGGCAACCGACGCGCAGCCGACGCCGTCGCGCTCGACCGCGACACTCTTGCCGAAAACCCAAAGCAGGCCGGCCGAAACCAGTCCCCGCTCCTTGTCAACGGAGACCTTCATCAGCTTGAGCAGCGGATGGCCTGGTGCCTGCACATCGACGGCCAAGACCTCTTTGGCGTCGCGGCCGGCGATGAAGACATTCGAGCAGACGATCTTGGCCGAATAGCCGGAGCCGACGCGGATCAACTCCGGCGGCGCGAAATAGAGCCATGCCAAGAGCGCGACCACCGCCAGGATCACAAGCCCAAGCAGCCATTTGATCAACTTCACGACAGCCCGCATCTTCCCCGCCTTTTGGATTCGCCGGCATGATTTATGTCATCGATTTGCCGCCATTGCTTCCGCAAAATCGCCGGCATCGTCGAGCGCCGTCAATGGATTATCAACCATGTTCGGCGATCAAATGATTCCATGTCGCCCAAAAGTGCGCAGCGGTTTTGGGACAACGATTTGGAAGACGGAATAAATCGGGACGGTCCTGTGGGGCGATCGTCCGGAGGGGGGCCTGCGAAAGCGACCACCATCAATGAAGGACCCATCAGCGGCCGGCTGATCCCGGCTCGGGGAAGATCATGCGCCGTCTTGCGGCCATCCTGATGCTTACGCTGCTGGGCGCCTGCTCGACCGTGGAGGACCTCTCACCATTGTCGCCGTCGTCGCCGGCGGTTGCCGTGCGCGCGCCCAAATTCGAGGACTCCAAGCCGCATGAGTGGGACAGCGGCGCGCCATGGACCTACGCCATCCACGGCACGGACGTCTCCAAATACCAGAGCTCGATCGACTGGCCGACGGCCAGGGCCAGCGGCATCTCCTTTGCCTTCATCAAGGCGACGGAGGGCGGCGATCGTTTCGACGACTATTTCAACGAGCACTGGGCGCGTACAAGAGCGGCCGGCGTCCCGCGCGCGGCCTATCATTTCTTCTACTTCTGCACGCCGGCCGAAACCCAGGCGCGCTGGTTCATCGCCAATGTCCCGAGAGACCCGTCGGCAATGCCGCCTGTGCTCGACATGGAATGGAACCCGAACTCGCCGACCTGCAGGCTGCGCCCCGACCCCACCACGGTGCGCAGCGAGATGACCGTCTTCCTGCAAATGGTCGAGCGCTATTATGGCAAGAAGCCGATCATCTACACCTCGCTCGACTTCTTCGACGACAACCAGCTGGCGACCTTCCGCGGCTATCCCTATTGGCTGCGCTCGGTCGCCGGCCACCCGCGCGAGAAATACGGCAGCCATCCCTTCACCTTCTGGCAGTACACCGGCACCGGTATCGTGCCCGGCATGACCGGCAAATCCGACATCAACGTCTTCAACGGCTCGGAAGCCGCCTGGAAGAAGTGGCTGCGGCAGAACACCCGTTGACATCGGCCGCCGCGCCTGCTTTTCGACACGGCGGGCGGCGAAACATGCAACCGCTGGTAATCTGGAGCGGCGTACTCGTGCGAGTGCCTGGCAAGACTCCTGAGCTTTGAAATCCTCGCATGCGCCCGTCCGATCCCGTCCGGGGTCGCGATCGGGTCATGCGCAGGTCTCGAAAGGAAAGCGATGCGATTGCGCGTTGAAATCCTGGCGGCGCTCTTCGTCGGCGCGCTTGCGCTGCCCGCGGCGGCGCAGGAATGCGGCGGCGATTTCGAGGCCTGGAAACAGGGCGTCGCGGCAGAAGCCAAGGCGGCCGGCGTCGGCGCCGTCGGGCTCGACGCGCTGGAGGACGCCGCCATCGACCAGCGGGCATTGGCGCGCGACCGCGCCCAGGGCGTCTTCACCCAGACTTTCACCGAATTTTCCAGCCGCATGATTTCGGCCTACCGCCTGAAGCAGGGTGCGGCCAACCTGAAGAAATATGCCGAAATCTTCGACCGCGCCGACAAGGAGTTCGGCGTCCAGCCGGCGATCATCGCGGCTTTCTGGGGGTTGGAAACCGACTTCGGCGCCGTCCAGGGCGACTTCCACACCCTCGATGCGCTGGTGACGCTTTCGCATGATTGCCGCCGTCCTCAGCTGTTTCGGCAGCAATTGGTGCCGCTGCTTACCTTGATCGACCGCGGCGTGCTGCCGGCCGACGTCAAAGGCGCCTGGGCTGGTGAGATCGGCCAAACGCAGATCCTGCCGACCGACTATCTGGCGCGCGGCGTCGACGGCGACGGCGACGGCAAGGTCGATCTGAGGAACAGCGTGCCGGACGTCATCATGACCACGGCCGACAAGATCATGTCGCGCGGCTGGAAGCGCGACCAGCCTTGGGTCCAGGAAGTGCGCGTCCCCGACGAGCTGCCATGGGACCAGACCGGCCGCACCAACAAATTGCCGCTGTCGCAATGGGCGCAATGGGGCGTCACCGAACCCAACGGCAACCCGCTCATCGACAATGGTCTCAAGGCTGGCCTGGCGCTGCCGATGGGCCGCAAGGGTCCCGCCTTCCTGACCTATGACAATTTCGACGTCTATCTGGAATGGAACCAGTCCTTCACCTACGCGCTGACGGCGGCAGTGCTTGCGACCCGCCTTGCCGGCGCGCCGCAATTCGATCCGCGCACGCCCGAGCAAGGCCTGAGCGGCGACCAGATGAAGGCGCTGCAGACCAAGCTCGAGGCCAAGGGTTACGACGTCGGCACCGTCGACGGCATCCTCGGCACCAACACGCGCGAGGCGGTCCGCAAGGAGCAGATGCGGCTTGGCCTGCCGGTCGACGGTTGGCCGACGCCCGAGCTTTTGGCGAAGCTGTAGCGCCCTTTCCCTTCTCCCCTTGTGGGCTAGCGTGCGCACACATTTGCTTCGGGTTGATTTTGCGATGCCAGAAGGAAGCCGTCTAGGATGGCGTTGAAGC